>NZ_JBLZPH010000148.1:30521-50001 GCF_049199205.1 Shinella sp. M31
GGCCCGGCCGACAGTCTCCTCAAGCTCCAGAAAATCCAGCATGGCTAGACCTCACCGGATCATCGCATCGGCGATTTCGAGGAGGGCGGCACGCACATCCGGCTCATCGGTCAGGGGCTCAACCATCGCCGCTCGCACGGCGTCGCGCGCACTCATGCCGCTGTCGATGAGGCAGGCGCAATAGACGAGCAGGCGCGTCGAGACGCCCTCTTCGAGGTCATGGCCCTTCAGCGCGCGCAACCGGTGCGCCAGTGCGACGAGCGGCGCGACGCGCGCCTCGTCCAGCCCGCTTTCCGTGGCGACGACGGCGATCTCCGCCGCCTTGGGTAGGAAATCGAACTCGGTGGCGACGAAACGCTGGCGGGTGGAAGGCTTCAGGGCCTTCAAAAGGTTCTGGTAGCCGGGATTGTAGGAAACGACGAGCATGAAGCCGACAGGCGCTTCCAGCACCTCGCCGGTGCGCTCCAAAGGCAGGATGCGGCGGTCGTCGGTCAGCGGATGCAGCACGACGGCTACGTCCTTGCGCGCCTCGACGATCTCGTCGAGATAACACACGCCGCCCTCGCGCACGGCGCGCGTCAGGGGACCATCGACCCAGACCGTATCGCCGCCCTTTAAAAGATAGCGGCCGGTCAGATCGGCGGCGGAGAGGTCGTCATGGCAGGAGACCGTCGAGAGCGGCAGGTTAAGCTTTGCCGCCATGTGGCTGACGAAGCGGGTCTTGCCGCAGCCGGTCGGGCCTTTCAGCAGCAACGGAAGCTGGCGTATCCAGGCCTTCTCGAACAGTTCGCATTCGTTGCCGGAGGGGCTGTAGGCGGGAATGTCCGCGTTGATGGCCTTGAGCATCACGGTCATGTCGGTCTCCAAATCTTATAGAGGAAAGGTGCCGGCCCCGCGGGATGACGGGGCCGGCAGCGCTCACTCGGCGGGCTGAACCATCCGTGTGAGGCTGTCGGTGCGCTCACGACCGGGCACCAGCACGGCCCAGATGAACATCAGCGCCGAGACGAGCACGACGACGCCCGAGCCGAGGCGGACCCAATAGAACAGCGCCAGCTGGTCCTGTACGTCCATGAAGCTTTCGCCAAGGACGCGCTGGAGGTGGATCTGCACGACACCCGCAAAGGTGAGCGCGAAGGTCATGACCGACATGGCGGTGCACATAATCCAGAAGCTGACGATCGAGAGCCACTGGTTGTAGGGCTGGCGGCCGCGGATTTCCGGGATGGCATAGGCCATCATGGCGAGGTTCAGCATCACATAAGCACCGAAGAAGGCGAGGTGTCCGTGGGCAGCCGTCATCTGCGTGCCGTGGCTGTAGTAGTTCACCGACGACAGCGTGTGCAGGAAGCCCCAGACACCGGCGCCGAAGAAAGCCATGACCGAGCAGCCGATTGACCACAGCAGCGCCGCCCTGTTCGGATGGTTGCGGCCGGCCTTCCAGGTCATCACGAAGGTGAAGATGACCATGGTGAAGAAGGGCGCCACTTCCAGCGTCGAGAACAGCGAGCCGATCCACTGCCAGTAGCCCGGTGCGCCGATCCAGTAATAGTGGTGGCCGGTGCCCAGGATGCCCGAGAACAGCGCCAGGCCGACGATGACATACAGCCACTTCTCTACGACCTCGCGGTCGATTCCGTTGAGCTTGATCATGAGGAAGGCGAGCACGGAGGCCATGATCAGCTCCCAGACGCCTTCGACCCAGAGATGGATGACGTACCACCAGTACATCTTGTCGAGCGCAAGGTTCGCCGGATTGTAGAAGGCGAAGAGGAAGAACAGCGCCAGCCCCCAGAGACCGAAAAGCAGGATATTGATGACCGTGGTCTTGCGGCCCTTTAGCGCCGTCATGGTGATGTTGAACAGGAACATCAGCACGACCACGACGATGCCGACCTTGGCGATGAAGGTCTGCTCAAGGAATTCGCGGCCCTCATGGATGCGGAACATGTAGCCGACGACCGTGAGGCCGGCCGCGACGAAGAACATCCAGAACTGCGCGACCGCGAGCTTGGGGCTATACAACTCTGTCTCGGTCTCCTCGGGGATCATGTAGTAGGTGGCCCCCATGAAGCCCATGAGCAGCCAGACGACGAGCGCATTGGTGTGGATCATGCGCACGATGTTGAAGGGTAAGAGCTCGGACAGCGTGTTGGGCAGCACATAGATCGTGCCGGCCACGACGCCGAAGAGCACCTGGGCGAGGAACAGACCGAGCGCGCCGTAGAAGTACAGCATCGCGACCTTTTGCGTTTGATATTTCATGTCGTCTCTCCTTAACCGGCGTCGTTCGGAGGCCAGTTCTGGGTCTTGATCTTGCTGGTCCATTCAAGGAAGTCGGCGAGATCGTTGACCTCCTGCTCGGTGAGATTGAACTGCGGCATCTGCCGCCGGCCTTCCGCGCCACTCGGCTGGGCGGCCATCCAGGCCTTTAGTGCTTCGCGTGCGCCTTCGGGGTCTTCCACGCCGCCGTAGCGCTTCCACACATTGCCCAGCTCGGGCGCGAAATAGGCCCCCTCACCAAGCAGTGTATGGCAGTTGATACAGGCGTTCTTTTCCCAGACATGTTTGCCGCGCGCGACGCTGTCGGTCAGCGTCGTCTCGTCGGTGGAGACCGTGCGCATGTAGTAATGCGAATGGGCGGTCAGCCCCACGAAGATTGTGAAGAAGAAGATGGACCCGCCATAGAAGACGTTGCGGGCCCCGGTTTTGGTTAGGCGCTCTGCCATCCCCTGGTCCTTTCCTTGGCCAGAACCCCGTGGGTCTGGCGTCAAACCCCGCTCTTACGTTGCCGGTGATCCCCTCGCCGACGATGCGGGACGCTTGTGTTCTAGCGCGGCAGGAAAAGGCTTCTTTGCGCATAGGCAAAGAGCGGGACGGTTCGTCAGCCGATAAGCGAAACGGTGGCGGCGCGCACGAGCGCCAGCGACAAAAGAACCGCTGGCCAGGCGAGCAATGCGGACTTCAGAACGCCGCGGCTTGCGCGTAGCTCCATGAAATCGAGTACGATGAAACGCCCCTTGGCATAGGCCATGACGAGCACGGCGGTGATGGGCACAAGCAGCCCGCCCGAAAGACTGCCGACGAAAGCGCCGCCAGCGGCAAGCGTTAACAGCATGGCGAGGGTGGCGAAAAACTGTTCGCGGGCTTGTCGGGTCATCCGGATATCCTCAGGCGAGATAGACGATGGGAAACATGACGAGCCAGACGAGATCGATCGCGTGCCAGAGCGTCGCGATCATCACGACATTGTCGCGCGCAGGCCGCCAGGCGACGAGAAGGAGGATCGCTGCGCCGAAGACGACATGCAGCAGATGGAAGCCCGTGACGAGGAAATAGAGTTCGGCAAGCCGGCCGAGACCGCCGATGCCGGAGCGAATCTCCAGCGTGTATTCGAAGGCCTTTACGGCTGCGAAGGCAAGACCGAGGAGCGCCGCCAGCACGAGGGGACGACGGACGGCCCTGCCGTCGGCGCCGAGCCGAACAGCCAGCGCGGCCTGCCAGCCGCTCAGAACGAGGATGATTGTATTGGCAGCCGCAAGACCGGGATGAAGGTGGCTGCGGAACGACACCGCGCTGTCGGGATCCAGCATCGTCATGATCATGAAGGCGATGAGCAGCACGCCGAAAGCGGCAAGCTCGCTCCAGACCAATATCCACAACAGCAGACCGTCGCCCTCGCCACCCTGTGCCTTCGTCACCGCCATGCTGAAATCATCCGTCGCCGCCATGGTCCTTTCTAACCGGGCAAGACGAGGCCTTCTTTGCGCCGGCACAAAGAACAGTGCGCGTGGACGCGGCAGGATGGCGGTAAAGGAAAGGATCATCTCATGACCGACGCGCAGATCGGCCTTCTCGTCGCGACCCCTGTCATCATCGGTTTTGCCCTGATGCTCTACCGCATGGGCGTACTCCAGGGCGCCGGTACGCTCTCGGCCGTCGGTGCCTCCGTGATCATCGCCGCTGTGCTGTTCTTCGGCCAGTAGGGGTGTAAATGAGCGGGTCAACCCTTACCGCCGCCGATATTCGCCGGCTGGAAACGCTGCATAGCGATCTACTCAACTTATGCCTGCGCCTCGAAGAAGCCGCCAGCGATCCCACCATCGCCGAAGAGCTGCGAGACCTCGCCGACGCCATCCTGTCGCTCCTGAAATCCGTACACGACCTAGAGGAGCGCCTCCTCTTCCCGGATTTCGACCGACACGCCGGTTCCTGCTTCGCCGCGATGACCATCGAACGGTTGAAGGCCGAGCGCCGCTGCGACCGACTGGCGGCAGAGGAACTGTCGCTCACCCTCAAAGCCGTCGCCGACGATCGCTGCGGGCTTTCACCCGACACCATCGCGCGCATGCTGGGCGGTTTCCAGGAAAGCCTGCGCCGCCACGTCTTTTCAGAGAAGTTGCTCGTCGAAAGACTGCTGGCCGCAAAGGATGGTGAGCGCAATATTCTTGGTTGAAATGCTTGTCATCTATCCGCCGTCGTCGCGCTGCGCCCCCGCGCCACCCAGGCGGCCCCCTCCTGCTGGTGCAGGAAGCCGTTCGAAAAGGGTATGCCGGGATACGCTTTCTTCAGTTCTCGAAGAGCCTCTGCCCCTTCGAGCTGCCCATTGATCATCGCGCGGTAGAGAGCTGCAATCCCGATCATATCGCAATTCTGCGGAGAAAGCCTGACGCGAGCGAGGCCTGCCTCTATCAGCGGCGCGAGATCATCCAAGAGCACGACACAACTGTTCGACATCGTCTGGACGCCGTTGAGCACGAGAAACGACTGTCGGTCCAGTGTGCGCAGCGGCAGGCCATCGGGATCTTCGCCGCATATGAACTGGCAATTGTCCTTGGTCAGGCCTTTCGAGCGGGCATGAGCACAGCGCGCAGAAATGGCGAGCGGCATGCGGCCGAAGGCGAAGAGTTCGAAGGCAAAGTCCGGCATGGCCTGCAACATCTGCCGGATGGAGACGGCAGGCAGCTCCGGCGGCAGGCAGATCACGTCCGCACCGCGCGCAGCAAGCGTGCGCGCCGTCGCAACATTGTAGACATTGACCAGCGGTCCGATGGAATGCGGCCGCCCCTTGAGGAGCCCGAGGGCCGACAGGTCGTTTGCCTCCACCCTGTGGTCGCTGTCGCGAATGAGGTCGCGCACCTGCCGGCTCTCGCGCTCCAGGGTCACCATGGCGAGCGTCGAGAGCGTCACCTGCTTGCCGGCTGCTTCCAGGCGCTCGATGACGTCGGCGATATGCGGCTCGCTGAAATGCTGGCGCTTGGAGCAGACAGTCTCGCCCAGCGTCACGTGGTCGACATCCGCCTCATCGGCGATGCGGAAATAGAAATCCCGCCATTTCGGCCCGTCCCATAGATAATAGATCGGCCCGAGGCTCAGCGCCGCCCGTTTCGTTTCCATTGTTTGTCTCCTATCGCCAGCGCTTGTCATAGGCGCCGGAAGTGGTGCGCTGTCCTTCGCTCATCCCCCGCAAACGGGAAACGAGCGCGGCGCGCTCCGTCGGCGTCGCGCCGAGCGCCTTCTTCAGCGAGGAAACAACCTCGGCGACATAGGCCTTGCCGCGCTGCCGCCCCTCGATCTTCAGGGCCGACACGCCGGCCGCCTTGAGCGCATCGATCTCGTCGATCACATCGAGCGAAACCGGGTCCTCGAAGGCATAGCCCTCCATGCCGCCGACATCGAAGCGGCCTTTGCACAGCGTCGGATAGCCGGAGGCTTCGCCGGGGCCGAAGCGGTTGATCGTATAGGCGCCGAGCTCGGAGACGAGTGCGCCGCCATCCTCCCGGTATCGGACATAGCTGGCGGGCGAGCACACACCGTTCATGTTGGGAGACTTGCCGGTTGCATAGGACGAGAGCGAGCAACGCCCCTCCGCCATGACGCAGAGGCCGCCGAAGGCAAAAACCTCCACTTCGCAATCAATCTGCCGCGTCAGCCGGGCGATATCCTGCACGGTCAGAACACGCGGCAGCACCACGCGCTTGGCACCGAAGGCATCGACGAGGAAGCGGATCGCATCCGGATTGGAGGCGGACGCCTGGACGGAAATATGCAGGCGCTGCTCGGGATATCGCTCCGCCACATAGGCCATCAGCCCGAAATCGGCGACGATAAGAGCGTCGGCCCCTACCTTCACCGCATCGTCGGCGGCTGAGTACCAGAGCGGCTCGTCGCCCGCCCGCATGAAGGTGTTGAGCGCCACGAAGGTCTGGACGCCCTTGCGGCGAGCGAGTGCGATGGACTGGCGCAGCTCCTCGCGGCTGAAATTCAGGCCCGGAAAGTTGCGGGCATTGGTTTCGTCGCGAAAGCCGCAATAGATGGCGTCGGCGCCCGCCTCTACCGCTTCGCGAAAGGCGGCAGGGGTGCCGGCCGGGCAGATCAGTTCCATGTCGCGTCCCTCCCCTCGAGCGCCCGCGTCCGGATGTGGTACGCAGCCTTGCTTACCAGCGGCGAAAACGGACCCGCCAGCGCGGCGAGTTCCCGCGGCAGATCGATGGCGCTGTCGTCTAGCGCATTGCGCAGCGCCAGCATTGCCTCCATGTCGCCGGTAACCGAGAGATCGCGCGAAAAGAACAGCGCATCGGCATCGCAACGACCTTCCATGAGGCCCAGCAGCAACGCGAGCGGCCCCTCGATGCGCGCATCCGCCAGAGGCGGCTCGCCGCGGAAGACGGACAGTGTCCGGGCCGCCGGCACGACGCGGAAATGCAAGGGGAGATCAGAAGTCGAGAAGCAGTAGCGCGTCTGCTGGAATTCGCCGAGACGGTCGAAAAGATCGGGGTGCCCCTTCAGCACACCGGCAAAGATGGTGCGTGCAACGCGCTCCACCAACCAGAGCGGCGCGATTTCAACGGGTTTTGCAAGGAGGGGAAAGAGATGGGGCATGCGGATCGGCCTTGGCGGGAAAGAACGTGCAAAGCCTAGGGAGCCACGGCCCAGAAGTGTTTGCGCCAGCACAAAGACCACGCTGTTTTTCCCCTGCAGAAGTTGGGCATGAAAGCCGAGAACTCGATTCCCCGCCGCTATGACACCCTTCAGGATTTCGTCGCTCTGTTGGAGCAGCGAGGGCGGCTGAAACGCATCCGAGAGCCCATCTCGCTGGTGCACGAGATCACCGAAATCCATCGCCGCGTGCTGGCACAGGAAGGCCCGGCCTTGCTCTTCGAAAAACCGGTTGATGCCGATGGCACTGTCCAGCCCATTCCACTCCTTGCCAACCTTTTCGGCACACGCGAGCGGATCGAATGGGGTTTCGGTCTGGAGGCCGGCGGCCTGCCGCAGCTTGCGTCATTTCTGGCAGACCTGCGCGATCCCGAGCCGCCGCGGTCGATGCGGGAGGCCTGGCAGAAGCTGCCGCACCTCAAAGCCGCGCTTTCGATGAACCCGCGTACCATCACCCGCCCGCCCTGCCAGCACACGATTTGGCAGGGTGACGCCATCGACCTCGACCGCCTGCCGATTCAGACCTGCTGGCCCGGCGAGCCGGCGCCGCTGGTCAGCTGGCCCCTGGTGATCACCCAGGCGCCCTATGATCCCCCCGACACCAATGTGGGCATCTATCGCATGCAGAAGCTCGGCAAGAACCGGTTGATCCTGCGCTGGCTGGCGCAGCGCGGCGGTGCGCGCCATCACCGGCTCTGGCAGGCGCATGGCGAAGACATGCCGGTCGCGATCGTCATCGGCGCCGATCCCGCCACGATCCTCTCGGCAGTCATGCCCCTGCCGGACGGCATGAGCGAACTGGCCTTTGCCGGCGTGCTCAGCGGCCGGCGACAGCAGACGGCGCAGGGCATCACCGTGCCCCTGCCCATTCCCGCCGGCGCCGAAATCGTGCTGGAAGGGACGGTCTCCTCGCGGGAGACGGCAGACGAAGGCCCCTATGGCGACCATACCGGCTACTACAACTCTATCGAGGCCTTCCCGGTGCTGACGCTGTCGGCCATTACCATGCGGAAAAACCCGCTCTATCTCTCGACCTATACCGGCCGCCCGCCTGACGAGCCGTCGCGGCTCGGCGAAGCGATGAACGACCTCTTCGTGCAACTGGTGAAGCGGCAGTTTCCAGAAATCCGCGATCTCTGGCTGCCGCCCGAAGCCTGTTCCTATCGCGCCATGGTCGTCTCGATCGACAAGCGCTATCCGGGCCAGGCACGGCGCGTGATGATGGGGCTCTGGTCCATGCTGCCGCAGTTCAGCTACACCAAGCTGGTCATCGCGGTGGATGGCGATATCGATGTCAAGAGCTGGCCCGATGTCATCTGGGCGCTCTCCACGCGGTTCGACGCAAGCCGCGACCTTGTGGTAATCGACAACACGCCGATCGATTATCTTGATTTCGCTTCGCCCAAATCCGGACTAGGCGGCAAGCTCGGCCTCGACGCCACCAATAAGATCGGCGCCGAAACCGAGCGCGAATGGGGTCGCCCCCTCGCCATGTCCCCTGAGGTCGTCGCACGCGTCGACGGGCTCTGGCAGGCGTTCGGCCTCGGGGAGAGGACCGCATGACGACGGAACGCGTCATCGTCGGCATCTCCGGCGCATCGGGGGCGGCACTCGGTGTGCGCATTGTCGAAAGGCTAGCAGGGCTTCCCCGTATCGAAACCCATCTCGTTGTTTCGGACGCTGCGCGGCGCACGCTTGCGCTCGAATGCGGGCCCGACGCGCTCAACCGGCTTATTTCGCTTACCCAGCATCATCCAATCGGCGACATCGGCGCTTGCCTTGCCAGCGGTTCCTTTTCAGTCCACGGGATGATCGTTGCACCCTGCTCCATGCAGACACTGTCCTCTATCGCCACTGGGCGAACCGACACGCTGCTGACTCGCGCAGCCGACGTGCAATTGAAAGAACGCCGCCGCCTGGTACTCCTTGCACGCGAAACGCCGCTGCATCTCGGGCATTTGCGCAGCATGGTCGCGGCGACCGAGATGGGTGCCATCATCATGCCGCCCGTCCCGGCCTTCTACCACTGCCCAAGCTCCGTCGCCGAGATTATTGACCACCTCGCCGCTCGCGCCATCGACCTGCTCGCGCTTTCTCATCCTCTCCTGGCAAAGAGCTGGCAGGGAACGCGACAGGAATTCGCCCGCCCTGCACAAGATGCTGCTTCACTTATGCAGGCTTGACGAGCTAACCTACGACGAGGAGCCATGAGGAGCGCGGAGACCCACTCCGGGACATGGATGGTATTGGTGTAGCCATCCCGAAGGCTGCCTAATGTCCCATGCCTGCCTTTGCGTCAGGCTGGCCCCAACATTTTGTAGAGATTGCAAAAGGAGCCGGAGAGGAATCGTCCTCCGGCCCCATTTTAGGTCTTGGATCGTGTTTACAGGCCCAGTTTAGCGATTGCCGCATCCAAGCGTTCGCGGGCCTTCTTCGGCAGCTTGCCGGTCTTGACGGCGTCGAGGTTAGCCGGTGCATCGCCGACGACCACAAGACCCACCATGCCCATGCCGACATGCGGCGTGCACTTCACACCATAGGCGCCGGGCTTGTCGAAGGTGACCTTGTAGGTCTCGTTCATCTTGCTTTTGAAGGCCTTCGCGCCTTGCGGGATGAAGTCCTTGATCGTCTCGACGTTGTGGCCCTTGTCGGTGGGGATGAAGGTAACCGTATCGCCGGGGGCGACTTTCACGAAGGCGGGCTCGAACACCATGGCGCCCTCGGCACCTTTGTTGAGCATGTGCACTTCAAAATCTGCCGCGCCGGCGGGAAGGGCGAGCGCGAAAAGGACCGCTGCTGCGCCGACGAAGCTCTTTACCATGATACGCACTGGAATTCTCCTTGCTGACGAACGTCAATCGTTCATGTGAAAGGGATAGGCCACGGGAACGCTCCGTTCTTTGACGTTGATCAAACAACGGCAATAGATGCGCCTCCGCGAAGGCCGCATGTTTGTTAGCCTGGATGAAAGGCGTACTCCCAACGTTCAGATGAGCAATCCTTCCAGTTACCGGTCAAAGAAATTGCACCTATACTAATTTAGCTTCTGTATAATTATGTATTGCTGGGAGAAAACTCCATGATTGATGCCAGCCTTCGTCGAGTGCCTCTGCGTGTTGCTTCCGCAATTGCCCCTGCGCGGAGGCACTTTACCGTAACGACCTAGCTTAAAATTGATATTAGGCAATTTTTCGATTGAGATCGTCTATTCGGCGGCATTTAATGCAGCCACATCCTTGACTTCATGTTTGTCAGTATGCGTTCCTGAACACGAGCGCGTTGCAGTGTCTCGTGCTTTGAAGTTGGTGAGGAGAGCGGAGATGGGACAACTCACGACTGGGGAACGGGACTTTGGCGCGATTGTTCTAATTGTGCTCGCGATCATCGGCATCGCGATGGCGGCTGCAGGACGATCCGATGTGCTCGGAATCCACGGGGCTATGGTCCTCCTCTACAGTCTTATTCTGCTTTTCATACTCTTTTCCACAGCATTCGGGGCAGCGCCGGACCCTACTCGGCTTACGCGCTATTATGACGATCCAATCAAGGTCGGCGTTGGGCTGACACTGTTCTGGGCAATTTTCGGCATGTTCATCGGCGTGTGGGCAGCAGCGCAGCTCGCCTGGCCAAACCTCAACTTCGATACGTCCTGGGCAAGCTTCGGCCGGATCCGCCCGGCGCACACATCCGGTGTCATTTTCGGATTCGGCGGCAATGCGCTGATCACGACATCGTTCCACGTCGTGCAACGCACCTCGCGCGCCCGCCTTGCTGACCAGCTTTCGCCCTGGATCGTACTGTTCGGCTTCAACCTTTTCTGTCTTATCGCGATTTCCGGCTATTTCCTCGGTGTCACCCAATCCAAGGAATATGCCGAGGCAGAATGGTACGCCGATATCTGGTTGGTCATCGTCTGGGTGACCTATTTTGTGCTCTACGTGCGCACGCTTGCGCGGCGCAAAGAACCGCATATCTATGTGGCTAACTGGTATTACATGGCCTTCATTCTGGTCGTGGCCATTTTGCACATCGTCAACAACCTCGCGGTTCCCCTCTCCTTCGCCCACGCCAAGAGTTATACGATCTGGGCGGGCGTGCAGGATTCGATGGTGCAATGGTGGTACGGGCATAACGCCGTCGCCTTCTTCCTCACCGCCGGCTTCCTGGCCATGCTGTACTACTACCTCCCCAAGCGCGCCGAGCGGCCGATCTTCTCCTACCGGCTATCGATCCTCAGCTTCTGGGGCATCACCTTCTTCTATATGTGGGCGGGCTCTCACCACCTACACTACACAGCCCTGCCCCACTGGGTTCAGAATCTCGGCATGACTTTTTCAGTGATGTTGCTCGTGCCTTCCTGGGCGTCCGCCGGGAACGCACTGCTTACCCTCAACGGCGCCTGGCACAAGGTACGCGACGACGCAACGTTACGCTTCATCATGATGGCAGCGTTTTTCTATGGGCTCTCGACCTTCGAAGGGTCGTTTCTCGCAATCCGCCCGGTCAACGCCCTCTCTCACTATACGGATTGGACGGTGGGCCACGTCCATGCCGGCGCGCTGGGCTGGGTCGCGATGATTACCTTCGGGTCGCTCTATACGCTGGTGCCGGCAATTTGGAAGCGCGAACGGATGTATTCGGCGGTTCTGGTCGAGGTGCACTTCTGGCTCGCGCTGGCCGGTACGCTCATTTACGTCTTCGCGATGTGGAATTCCGGTATCATCCAGGGCCTGATGTGGCGCACCTATTCCCCGGATGACACGCTCGTCTATTCTTTCGTGGATACGCTGCTGGCGATGTATCCATACTACATCGCGCGCGCCTTCGGCGGCCTCCTCTTCCTCATGGGAGCGATCGTCGCGGCCTACAATGTCTGGATGACCGTGCGTAGCCCCGCCCCCGCCGCGCTTTCCCTCGATGAGGATCTGCCCGTCGACGAGCGGCCGATCGGTGGCGCAACCCCCACGCCTGCGGAGTAGCCGATGCCGGAACTGATGCACAGGAAACTGGAACGCTCCGCAACCGGCTTCATGCTGGCCATCATCGCCGCCGCCAGCGTCGGCGGCATTGTCGAGATCGCTCCGCTCTTCACCATCGACGATACGGTCGAGACCGTGTCCGACATGCGGCTTTATACGCCGCTGGAACTAGCCGGGCGGGACATCTATGTGCGCGAGGGCTGTTACGCCTGCCATTCGCAGATGATCCGCACCCTACGCGACGAGGTGGAGCGTTACGGCCCCTATTCGCTGGCCGTCGAATCCCAGTACGACCATCCGATGCTATGGGGATCGAAACGCACCGGCCCGGACCTTGCCCGCATCGGCGGCAAGTATTCGGATTTCTGGCACGTCGCCCACCTGAACAATCCGCGCGACGTGGTGCCGGAATCCAACATGCCCTCCTACCGCTGGCTGGGAACGACCCCGCTGAAGCTCGCCGATCTGCCGCTCGCGCTTCGCGCGCAGCGCGCCGTGGGCGTGCCCTATACCGATGAGATGATAGAGAACGCCGCGCGCGACGCCTATGGCCAAGCCATACCCGACAGCGAACAGTCGTCGGGCGTGACCGAGCGATACGGCGAGACGACGCAGGTCTCGGCCTTCGACGGGGTAACGACCAACGTGACGGAGATGGACGCGCTCGTCGCCTATCTCCAGGTGCTCGGTCAGCTTACCCGCGCGGCCTATGAGAATACCGCCGCGCCCGAACAGATGCCCGACCCCAATAATTGAGGTGACGAGATGGCGTTGACGCATGAGACACTGCTCGAAGGCTCGAAGATGTGGGGCCTGTTCTACCTGATCGGTTTTTCGATCTGCGTGTTGATCTACACTTTCCTGCCCTCCAACCGGGAACGCTTCGAGCGGGCGGAGCGGGAGATTTTCGACGAGGACGATGGCCCATGGAAGTGAAAGAGGTCGATCCCGTCAGCGGCCGCAGGACGACGGGCCATACCTGGAACGGCATTCGCGAGCTCGACACTCCGATTCCACGCGGCGTGCTTCTTTTCCTGATCGTCACGCACATCTTCGCCGTACTCTGGTGGGTACTGATGCCGACTTGGCCGCTCGGCAGGACCTATACCAAGGGCGTTCTCGGCGAGAACCAAAAGACGACGGTCGAGGCATCAATCAAGCAGGGCATCGTGGAAAGGACGCCGTGGACGTCACGGATTGCCAGTTTGTCCTTTGACGAGATCCGCGCCGACGAGCGTCTGATGGAAACGGTGCGCAACAACGGCCATCAGCTCTTCGGCGACAATTGCGCTGCCTGCCATGGTCGCGACGGCAAGGGGCGCGAGAACTATCCCGACCTCACCGACGCCGACTGGATCTGGGGTGGGGGGCCGGAGGCCATCGCCCAGACCCTAACTGTCGGCGTCAATTCCCGCCATGCGGAAAGTCGCGTCGGTCAGATGCCCGCCTTCGGGCGCGACGAGATGCTAGACGCGAAGCAGGTGGTGGACGTCGCCACCTACGTCGCCTCCCTTAGCGATCCGGCAATTTCCACCGCCGACAATGTCGATCAGGTCGACCGGGGCCGCGAGGTCTTCCAGACGACCTGCATCGCCTGTCATGGCGAGAATGCCAAGGGCAATCCGGAGCTCGGCGCGCCCAACCTTACCGATAATAGGTGGATCTATGGCGGCAGTCTGCAGCGCATCATTGCGACCATTCACGGCGGCCGGCAGGGCCATATGCCGACCTGGGACGAGCGCCTGACGCCGGTCGAGATCAAAGTTCTGGCGCTCTATGTCGACGATCTGGGAAAGAGGACGCCATAGATGGGGAATGCTGCGCCCGCCCGAGCTGGACGGTTTCACTTCCTCTGGATTTTCACAGCGGCGGCGATAGCCGTATTCGCAGGCGCCAATGCTCATCTCGTCTACGTCGCCGTCTCCAGCGAACCGGACTGCGTGGCGCATCTGAAGGACAAGAGCGGAACGCCGGGCGGATATCGCGCGGCCAAGTCGGCATGCTGACGGGGAGAGGATGAGATGGTCGCAAGGCAACACGCACCCGAACTCGTATCCGAGGTGTCGGATATCGAGGAGACGCGCAACGAGCGGTGGAAGCGCCACCTTTCCGCACGGGCGCCCGTGCAGTGGCTCGCGAGCGGTTGGCGCGACCTGTGGACGAACCCAGTGCCAAGCCTCCTTTACGGTCTCGCGGTCTTCCTCGCCTCGATTGTTTTCATCGTCTACATGTTCAATACGGGCCGGGACTATTTCCTATTCCCGGCACTGGCGGGCTTTCTCATTGTCGGCCCGCTGGTGGCCGCGGGCCTCTATCTCAAAAGCCGCGACCTTGAAGCCGGGGCGCAACCGACGCTGGGTTCCATGCTCGCCGTGCAGCCTATGGCGGGCGCGCAGGTGTTCTTCAACGGCATGTTGCTCGCCATGCTGATGCTCCTGTGGATGCGCGCCGCAGTCCTCGTCTATGCACTGTTCTTCGGCGTGCGCCCGTTCCCCGGGCTCGACCATATTGCCGACATGCTCTTCACCACGTCGATCGGCTGGGCCATGCTGGTGGTCGGCGGCCTGATCGGCGCGCTCTTTGCCGGCTTCGCCTTCGCCGTGAGTGTCTTTTCCATTCCCATGCTGCTTGACCGGCGCGTCGACGCTTTGACCGCCATGGGTGTCAGCACGGCGCTGGTGTGGAACAACCTCTCCCCGATGCTGGCCTGGGGTGCGATCGTGCTCGGTCTGTTCCTCCTCTCGGTCGCAACCGGGCTTCTCGGCCTCATCGTGGTCTTCCCCTGGCTCGGGCACGCCACTTGGCACGCCTATAGAGAGATGCGGTAGCGGCCATGTCCTGCTGTTCGGCCGAGATCGGATTGGGTGTGCCGCTCTCGCGGACCAGCTCTTCGGCTGAAGAACTCGCGATTGCCAGCAGGGATCTCGGCAACGGGCTGCGGCAGAGTGTGCTCTCAGTCCCCGCCATGCATTGCGCCGCCTGCATTGGCGCGGTGGAGGCCGCCCTTGTCGGCGTGCCTGGCGTCAAGCGGGCACGCGCGAACCTTTCGCTACGCCGCGTCACGATCGAGTGGAAGCGAGATGGGCATGCAGCCCCGGATCTTCTCGGCGCGCTCGCCGCCGTCGGCTATGACGCCAACCTGCCTGCGGCCGAGATCGACGGGGAGGATCCTGCGCTCGCAGGGCTTGTGCGCGCGCTCGCCGTTGCCGGCTTCTGCTCCATGAACATCATGCTGCTTTCCGTCTCCGTATGGTCCGGTGCGGACGAGGCAACACGCCAGACCTTCCATGCCATTTCCGCACTACTTGCGCTGCCGGCGGTTTTTTATGCGGGAGCGGGTTTCTACCGCTCGGCTTGGCAGGCGCTCTCCCACGGCCGAACCAATATGGATGTCCCGATCTCCGTCGGCATCCTCCTCACCTTCGCGCTCAGTCTCTACGACACCGTTACCAACGCTCCCCACGCGTATTTCGAGGCCGCGACGTCGCTGATCTTCGTCCTCCTGATCGGTCGGGTGCTCGATCATACGATGCGTCGGAAAGCGCGCTCTGCTGTCGCCGCCCTGACACGGCTGATTCCCCGCGGGGCGAACGTGCTGCAAAACGATGGCAGCCTGGACTTTCTAGAACTGGGAGACATCAAGGCGCAGATGCGCCTTCGCATCGCTGCCGGCGATCGTGTGCCGACTGATGGAGTGTTGGAAGACGGGCGCGCAGAACTCGACGCCGCCCTTATCACCGGCGAAAGCCTTTGGAGGAGCGTCCTTGCCGGGGAAAGCGTTAGGGCGGGGGAACTGAACCTCGGCAACCCCTTCGTCGTGCGCGCCACCAACGCGCCGGCAGATTCCACGGTTGCCGAGATGACGAGAATGATCGAGGCGGCCGAGGACGGCCGGTCGCGCTACCGGCGGCTCGCGGACCGCGCAGCGGGCCTCTATGCGCCCCTTGTTCACAGTCTCTCTTCGCTCGCCTTCATCATCTGGTTCATCACGACCGGTAATTTGCATACCGCGCTCACGACCTCGGTCGCGCTCCTCATCATCACTTGCCCGTGCGCGCTCGGGCTCGCCGTACCCATGGTACAGATCGTTTTGGCCCGCCGCCTTTTCGAGCGCGGCGTCATGGCGACCGATGGCTCCGCTTTCGAACGCCTGCGCGAGATCGACACAGTCGTCTTCGACAAGACGGGCACACTGACGACGGGCGTGCCGCGCCTGCTCGGCACTGATGGGATCGCTCCGGAAGCGCTCGAAATAGCCACCGCTCTGGCCCGAACCTCCATCCACCCGGTGGCAAGAGCCATTGTGGCAGCAGGTGTCTCCACAGAGAAGCCGCTCACCTTTACGAATGTGAGAGAAACCGCGGGAATGGGGCTGGAAGGCCGCTTCGGGGGCGACCTCTACCGGCTCGGCAGGCCAGAATGGGCTCTGGGTATACAGAACGGAGCGTTGACCGTGCTCTCCAAGAATGGTGTGGCCCTCGCATATTTCAGCTTCGGCGAGGATATCCGGCGCGGCGCGCGCGACCTTGTCGATACGTTGAAAGCCCGCAATTTCGACGTCGTCCTTCTTTCCGGTGATTCATCAAAAGCCGTCGATCTGGTTGCCGGGGCGCTTGGCATCACCGACCGGCGTGCACGGCTTCTGCCAACTGAAAAGGTACGCGCCATAAAGGACCTACAGGCGGTCGGGCGCCGGGTGCTGATGATCGGCGACGGAATCAATGACGCGCCGGCTTTGCGCGCTGCAGACGCATCCATGGCTCCCACGTCAGCGAGTGACATCGGCCGCAGCGCCGCCGATTTCGTTTTCCTTGGCCATGATCTACGCGTCGTAGCGGATGTGTTCGACAGCGTGCAAAAGGCAGCCGGACTCATCCGGCAGAATTTCGTGCTCGCCGCACTCTATAACCTCATCAGCCTGCCCGTTGCATTCAGCGGATACGTGACGCCGCTTATAGCAGCCCTTGCGATGTCCTCGTCCTCACTCATCGTGGTCGCCAACGCCCTGCGTCTTGCGCCTGTGCCTCGGCCGCGAGAGACCGTGGCGAAAACCGTCTTGGAGGCGAGAACATGATTGCCATCAGCGTGCTCGTACCGCTTTCGATCGTCATGGGTGTTGCAGGCCTCCTCGCCTTCCTGTGGTCCGTGCGCACTCGACAATACGAGGATCTCGATGGAGCCGCCGCCAGGATCCTGCTCGACAGCGACGAAGACGACACAATCGACCGAGACAGGCGGCAGCATATGTCAAAGGATGGAGGATGAGATGACAGATGAGGATCGGCCCAATATCGACGAGGGTAACCATCAACAGGTTGTCGTCGACCCGTCTGATGCCGTAACCGGGCTCGGCTTCGTCCTTGGCCTTGTCGGCGCGGCGGTCGGCGTCCTAGCTGCGCTCCTGGCAGCTCCGCAATTCGACGCTTATACGATCGTCTATTGCTTGATCGGTGGTCTTGCAGGTGGTTCGGCGGGGGTAGTCACGGGCGGCATGATCGGAGCTGTGTTCTCCGTTGCACGGGGAACGCCACGTTGAAACGCTCGTTCCACGCCGACTATGATCAAATTCATGGCATCATGTTTGCTAATCGGCTTCTCAATCGGTGGTCTTAAAGCGGTTGCGTTGATCCTCGGGGCGCCAAACAGCATTAGCAATCCGACGACATGCCTAGCGGGAGTCTTGATTGTCTATGGCTTGGGATCGGTCATCGCCCTTGGATACCTCCCTACCGCGCTGAGTTGGGCTAATTCAAATGGCGCTCGATAGGTCAACGACCATCCTGCGGGGCCGAAAATCACGGCACCGTTAGAAAACTAGACGCCGAAACGGCTCGCATTGCTCCGGATTCTACGCTCAAGACATATAGCTAGTGCCGAACCGCTTGCCAGTGCCGGAAGCTCGGCACACCTGATTGCCCGGCAAGATGCCATCTACTGAAATGAAGCAGGCTGTTCCGTTAAATTTGAGTTGGACCTATCGAGGTACTTCAATCGTGTCCTGAAGCCGCACGATTTCAAAATCGCTGATGAGAATATCGACCCTTACGCGCCATCGTCCGGCAATGGGCACGATGACATCGGCGGCACGCCACACGCCGTCGGCCTGCAAGGTTGCTTTCCGGCGCATCGGCTCGATACCCGCCTGCGGATTGGAAAGCACAAGCGTCACCTCCTTCGGCGCGATGGCAGTGAAATCAGGGGCCAGTACGATGGCGGACACCTCGACCGGACCGGCACGTCCGGGCGTGACGGCAATTTCGGCCATCGCCTTGTCCGCATGGATATGGATCGACACCGGCTGCGCAGCCGCGATCGCCAGCGCGCGGGGCGGCGGCGTGAACCGCCATGTGGCGGCGACGGCGAAAATGGCGAGGACGATCATGGTCTCTATGACGACAGCGTAGGCAAGCCGCCGCGCCGCACCCGGCTCGCCGCGTTCGGCCGGTTTGGCGAAGACCCAGCGATTGCCCGCCACGAGAAAAAACAGGACGACGAGCAGCGCCGCCTTCCCGAGGAGCACATTCCCATAGGCCGTCGAAACGAGCGCATCGAATGTCTGCACCTGTACGATGGCGAGCAGCAAGCCGGCCGCGGTCAGTGCAGCGACGCAAACGGGGATAAGGCGGGAGAACCGGCCAAGCGCCTGCCGCGCAGCATCGCCTCCATGTTGCAAAGTGTAGGCCAGTGGTGGGAGAGAGCCGATCCAGATGGCAAGCGTGACTACATGCACGAAGACCGCCGGCCGCATCAGCCATTGCGGCGTCGCCGAACTTGCATGGCCACTCAACGCCATCGCCGCGCTTCCGGCGACAACGGCCACAAGCGATGCCGCGCAGCCCGAAAAAGTCGTCCTTGAAGAGGTTACCAGCGCCAGAAAGAACGCAAAGGAGAGCACGATTACGGTCAGGCCGAAACTCGTCGCGAGCCCCGCGCTCCATACCGCACGATCAGTAAGATTGGAGAGCGGAGCGCCCAAGGCATCGAGCCCCTGCAATCCCAGGGAAACCACCGTCGCCGAGAGGCCGAGCAGCAGGGCCGCTTTTATGATCGGCAATCCAGCGCCGCCATCGGGGATCAGCCACCGGACGCCGAAAAGGCCGCCGATCCCGAAGAAGAGACCGGCATACGTAGCGATGCGGGCAAGCCATAGCGCCGTCATGACCGGCCAGTCGATCGCCTCCCCGGCGGTCTGCGGCGCGCTGCTCGGCGCACCGATCGAAAAGATCGTGGAACCCGCAACGGGATGTCCGTCCTCGGAGACGACGCGCCAGGCAAGCACATGGGTTCCCGCTGCAAGGTCGCCGGGTGCGGTGATCTCGAGGGTGCGGTCACGCAGAACGAATGTCTCCAGCGTCTTCGACTGACCATCGGGCAGGATGAGCCGCAGCACGAGCGGCGACACCGGCTCGCTGAATGATAGCGACAGGGTTTTCGGGGACACATAGACGACGGCGCCATCGGCCGGAACAGCGCCCGTCAACGAGGCGTGCGCCATCGCTGCCACAGCAAAACAGCACCACAGGATACCGGTCAGAAAGACCTGGATACAGGATCGGCCAAGA
>NZ_JBLZPH010000148.1:50213-150128 GCF_049199205.1 Shinella sp. M31
ACACCGTCCGGGCACTCCTGCACCACGGGGAAGTGCAGCGTTTCACCCGCCTTCAGATCCTTCGTCAGATAGACCCGGAGGACGAATTCGTCATATTCGTCATCGCCAAGATTGCCGCCGCTCCAGACGATTTCCTTGACGCCTTCGCCGGTCGGCGTGCCGTAGTAGTCGTAGGATTTGGCATAGGCGCCCCTGATCTTTTCGAGCATCCAGCCGGCCTTCGGCTGCGGCTTCACCGCGATCACGCCTTCGGGGATCTGCACGCGCACCACATTGGTGGGCTTGCCCTCGCAGCCATGCGGCACCTGGAAGATCGCGCGATAGGTCGAACCAACAGGCGCCTCCTTCAGCTGCAACGAAACATGGGCAAGGGCGGCGCCGGAACCGAGGGCAAAGCGGCAACGGTTGCAAGCGTTCTTTTCAGCATTGTCAGTCTCCAAGAGAGCCGGTCATCCCTGCCGGCAAAATATGATGGAAGAGTGAAAGGACATAGGATCGCGAGGGCGCACAGCAGGCGGTCCACGCGTGCAGCGATCAGGGCGGATAAACCCGTGACATGATGCACGCACGATGGCTCTGCCGGCGCTGGCCCGGCGATCAGGCGAGTGTCGGGGGACCGCGAGGGCGTCCGGGCAGAGCCTCATGCGCCGAAGGCGCGTGGTCGTCACAGCCGTCGAAAATCCGCTGCGAGGGTTGTGCAAGCGGATTGAACAGGATGAGGACAGGGCGATAGGGCGGAACGAGGCCTGCCGCCATGCCGCAGGCCAGCGTGCAGCAATCGGGCGCAAGCGAGCGTTCCTTGTCCGGCGTCGATGCCGGTTTCTGCTCATCGAGATGGGTTATGCAGAGCGGGTTGCCATAGGCATCCACCGCCGAACTGCCGACCGATGCAGCCTGGGCCAGTGGGCTCAGAAGAACCTGCAACGCCATCAGCACGGCGACGGCGAAAGCCACCCATCCGTTCCGGCGCTGTTGCATGTGCATCGTCATCAAAACCTCTCGCACCGAGGCTTAGCAAGCGCGCAGCGTGATGAAAAGGCTCCCGGCCCGCCGAATTGTCGCACTCTTTGCGGCGCAGCAAGCAGCACCACGATAGCCTTTCCCGCATGCGCTCTTTTGTTAGGCCGGGCGCAAAGACGACGCATGCCGATCCTGCAAAGTGGGGCTCCTTCTCTCCGTCAAAGGATCAAGCATGCAGACGCTTTCTCTCGAAACCACCGTGACCACGATTGCCGCCGAACTGCCGGGTGCGGCCAAACTGTTTCGCCGCTCTGCCATCAATTTCTGCTGTGCGGGTGACATCCCTCTGCGCGAGGCGGCTGAACGAGCCGGCCTATCGCCGGCGGAACTGCTCGCCGAGCTGGAGGCGCTCCAGCGGATGGCCGGTCTTGAAGCACCGCAGGAGACCGGACCGCTCATCGATCACCTGCTGTCGCGTTACCATGAGACCCACCGCCGCGAACTGGCCTTCCTGATCCCGCTTGCCGAGAAGGTCGAACGCGTTCACGGCGACCATCCCGTCGCCCCGTCAGGACTGACCCGCGCGCTGGTCGCGCTGAAGGCGGAACTGGAAGACCATATGACGAGCGAGGAGCAAATCCTCTTCCCGCTGATGCGGCAGGGGCAAAACACGAGGACTTCCCGCCAAATCGCGCAGATGCGCCATGAACATGCCGATACCGTCAGGCTTCTTCAGGTTATCGAGCATGCAGCCCATGGCATGGCGCTGCCGGAGGGCGCCTGCGGTTCGTGGACGGCCCTCTATACCGGGCTGCGCAAGCTCACCAATGATCTCGTCGTGCACATGCATCTAGAGAATGCCATGCTTTTCCCGCGCTTCGAGACGCCGGAAACCACCATCGGTGCCTAAGCCAGAGACGGAAAACGGCATCCGGATTTTCCGGGTGCCGCTCCAGACATTCGTCAGACGAAGGTCATCACGGCCACATAGCCGATCGCGATCAGGACAAGCCCGGCGATCAGCATCGGCATCAGGCTGCTGCCGTTGATTTCCCTGCCGCTGACCTGCTCGCCGGAAAACACCAGGGGTTTGCGCGGTTCTTTCTTTTCCATGACAGCCTCTCGTCATTGCGGGGATCGAATGCCTGGCTGGGCGCTGGCTTCCAGACGCGCACCTTCGAAATGTCCGAGCATGATCCGGATCTCCTCCGGATCGGACATCAGACAGACCGCGGTTGCGAGCGCATCGGCAATGGCGGCCGACGGCGCCGAGACCGACACGGAGCGCCATGCCGATGCCGCCGGCATGCCGGTTACGGGATCGAGGATATGGCCGTCGTGGCCTGCCTGATCGAAGGTCGTACCGAGTGGGGCAGAAGTGGCGAGCGCGCGCTGGCGCAGCGCCAGGCGTTCGCCTGTCTCCAGGCGTACCGGCCAGTTCCCGCCCTCCGGCTTACCGCCAAGCGCCCGCAGTTCACCCGTATCGATCAGGATATTGCTCAGCCCCTCCGCCTCCAGCAGCGCCGCGACCCGATCGGCGACATAGCCCTGGCCGATGCCGTTCAATGTCAGCGCCATGCCGGGTTGCAGGGTGATGGCTGCGGCGTCGACTTCCACCTTCGCCCAGCCGGTCTTGTGCCGCACCGTCTCGACCGCTTGTGCATCGGGCCTCGTGCCGCCTGCCGCGGCTTCAGCCCAGAGCGCCCAGAGCGGCTGCACGGTCGGGTCGAACCGTCCGCCGCTTGCGCGGTGGACGGCACCGGCCAGCGATAGGCAGTCGAGCAATTCGAAAGTCGGCGCGGGGAGATACCCATCGCGGTTCAGTCGGGACAACGCGCTCTGCGGCCGGTAGAGGCTGAGCATATCTTCCAGCCGATCGATCTCGGCCATGACGCGGGCGGCGATGGCTTCTCCGTCGGGATGGTCGAGCCGGATCGAGGCGCGTGCGCCCAGCGCCTGTCCCGTCCATTGTCGGGTCGTGCCCGTCATGGAGGCTCGGGCGGCAACGGGCAGGATGGCCAGAGCGGCGGAAATTGTGATCAGGCGGCGTCGGGTGATGGGCATGGGTCAGCCTCCGGCCTTGTTGGGCAGGGCACGCAGGCGGCCGTTGAAATCCGCGTCGGCGTCGTCCCTCTGGTCCGCCCCGGCGTCGACCGGTGCGAGAACCATGTCATTGGTGATGTCGGCGAGCGCCAGCACGCGGCCGCCCTCGGCGCGAACAAAATCCTCGGCGCGCTCCCGGCTGGAAAATGGCACCGCCTCCGGCGCGCCCATGCCGCCCGCACGCGCCGAGCCGAGAACGTAGAAAGCCTTGTCGGCTACGATCCAGTTGCCGTTGCCGGGGCGGCTCCAGGTCGCATCTGCTTTGCCCATGTCGTTGACATAGACGGCGAGGATCGGCGCGACCTGCTCGGGGCCGCGCATATAGGCGATGGCATCGCGCACCTGGCTGAAGAACAGCGGCGCGGCAATGCCCTCAAGGAATATCTGCGCCTTGGGGCCGGGATGTTCCAGGAGGTTCATCTGGCAATAGTGACCGAGGGTCTCGGGCGTCATATCCTGCGGCGTCGTGCTTTGGGCCACCTCGTCCTTGCAGGCGGAAAGCAGCGTGAGGGCGGCGACGAACAGGGCCGAACGAAGCGAAATCCTCATGGCGTCACCTTCCGGAAAGCCGTCACGGCAAGCGCGATGGCGGCAAGCGGCCAGACGAGGAGCGAGGCGGCCGATTGCCAGAGCGGAATGGCACCTGCCGCACCGCCGATGCCGCCGGCCGCCGCAACGGCTTGCGCCGCCGAGAGATTGAAGACGCGGAAAGCGTCGGCGGGATTGGCGAGCAGCGCAACCGGTAGCGCCTGCGTGGTGAAAGCGCCGCCGCCATCCGAGACGATCAGCGCAAGCAGGGCGAGATCGTAGAGCACTACAGCCACGAGCCAGAGCGCGATGGCAAAACCCGCCGCCGCGGATGGCCGGCGCGCCAGGGCCGAGAGGGCATAACCAGTGCCGAGGAAGGTGGCTCCGAGCAGGACAGACGACCAGATCAGCCGCCACAGCGAGCCAAGCCCCCTGATGGCCTCGGCATCGGACCAGACGGCGACTAGCGCCGCCGCGCCGTAACCGAGCGTGACTGCGAGGGCGAGGATCACGAGATGGGCGAGCAGCTTGCCGAGCAGGATCTGCAGGCGCGAGACAGGATAGGTGAGCAGTAGTGGCAGCGTGCCGCGCTCCACCTCCCCCGCCACCGCATCAAAGCTCATCAGGAGCGCAAGAAGCGGCACGAGATAAACGGCGAGCGAAGTGAGCGAGGCGACCGTCACCGAGAGACGGTCCACGCCGACGTCTCCCGTTGGTGCAGCACCGGCGGCGGCGAGCACCAGCGCAAACAGCACCATCATGCCCGTCGCGATGGAGACCCAGCGGTTGCGAAAGGCGATGCGGAATTCCGAGATCGCGGTGGCGAGGATGCGGTTCATTGCCCGTCCCTCCGGCTGAAATGGCTGTAGATATCTTCGAGGCTCGGCGGGATCACATCGAGATCGCCGACGTCGCCCCCAAGCGCGGATATGCGGGCGAGCAACGTCAGCTTTTCCGTCTGCGCGCAGGAAAGGCGCAAAAGCCCATCCCCGCTCGCGACCGCCTCCGGAAAAGCCGCCGCCAGCGATGGCGCATGGCCGCAAGCAGGGCGAACGAGAAGAGAGACGGGCAGTGCTGCGCGGGCACGCAGATCGGCAAGCGTACCCTCCGCCACCAGTTCGCCCCCAGAGAGAATGAGGATGCGGTCGGTGCGCGCCTCCACCTCGGTCAGCACGTGGGAGGAAAGCAGGATCGCGGTTCCCTCGGCGGCGAGGCCATCGAGAAGATCGTAGAAATCGCGCCGCGACACCGGATCAAGGCCAGAGGTCGGCTCGTCCAACACCAGGAGACGCGGGCGGCCGATCAGCGTCTGCGCAAGGCCAACACGCTGGCGCATGCCCTTGGAATAGGTGCCGATGCGTCGGCGCGCCGCCTTCTCCAGCCCGACGCGGGCAAGAAGCGCCATGGCCTGCTTCGGGTTTTCGCCGCGCAGCGCAAGATAGTGACGCAGCTGCTCCTCTCCGGTCAGCGCCGGGTGGAAGGCGACGTTCTCGGGCAGATAGGCAGCTTGCGCGCGCGCCGCCGGCGAACCGGGCGCCATGCCGCAAACCGTGACGTCACCGCCGTCATAGGGGATGAGGCCGAGGACGATCTTCATCAGTGTCGATTTGCCCGCACCGTTGTGGCCGAGCAGCGCCGCGCGCCGTCCCGCCTCCAACGTCAGCGAAACGGCCTTCAGCGCCTCCACCTCGCCGAAGCGCTTAGTGAGCCGAGAGAGTGTCAGGGTCGGTGTCATCATAATTTCCTTCGGCCCAGCGACCGGCGGCTTCGGCCTCAAAGCCGAGGATTTCGGGCGGGACGGATATGGTGAGAGACCGCATCAGCGGCGCGCTGTCGCGCACGCCGCCGGGCAGCGTAGCGGGAAAATCCCGCTGGCTCCAGCGCACGAGCTGCACGGCGGGCGACCCTATGAGCAGGCTTGCCGCCGGCTGCGACCAGAGTATCTGATCCATCAGATCGTTGGGGCGGTAGAAGCTGTCTGCGATCCCGTCGCCGTTGAGGTCGAAGGCCGGGTGGTCGGACCAGAAATTGCCCCTGCCCCCATGGCTCCATTCCATGTTGCGCGTACCGACATATTTCACCTGCTCGCGGTTGGCGACGAAGGCGTTGCCGGTCAGGACGTTCTTCTCCGAGCCGGCGGTGAAATGGATGCCGATGCCGCAGCCCTCGAAGCGGTTGTTCCAGATCAGGTTCTTGTGGGCATTGTAGATGAAGAGGCATTTCTTCGTGCCACCGCGCACCAGATTGCCTGTGACGTCGGCATTGTTGGCATAGTTCAGCATCAGCCCGTGCTCGCGGTCACCGAGGCTCAAATTGTTGAGGATCTTCGCCTTATTCGAGAACATGATGGCGAAGCCGAGATGGTTGCCGATCGATATGTTGCCGGAGACCTCGGTGTTGCGGGTGTACATGAAATGCACGGCAAAACGCAGGTCGCGCATGACATTGCCGCGGTAGATGCTGTCGGCACTGGCATTGGAGAAGATGCCGTCACGGCCATAGCGGATGACATTGTTCTCGAGCAGTGTACGTGGACTGTTCCAGACATAGATGCCGTTGCCGCGCTCGTTCATGCGCGGGCTGTCGGTTCCGATAATCTCGTTTCCGCTGATGGCGGCATCGCGGCCGCCATGCACGTCGATACCATGCATGTTTCCGGTGACGAGCAGCTTTTCAACGCGTGCCCGATCGGCACCCTCCAGGATTTTCACCCCGGCATCGAGATCCTGGTTCACGCGGCCCGAGCCGGTGACGGTGAAACCCGTCAGGGTCACGCCGGCAGCGGCAATCGTCATCGCGCTGCCCCGCCCTTGCCCGTCCACCACCGCACCGCGAGGGCCCGAGATGATGAGCGACCGGTCGATGACGACGGGACCGGCATAGACCCCGTCGGCAAGGACAAGCACATCGCCGGGCGTCGCCTCAGCGATGGCCGCCGCGAGGCTGCCCGTACCCGGCGCGACGGCACGCTCCGCCGCTGACAGCGGCGGAGCGAGAAGAAGGCCGATCAGGAAAACGGACAGCCGCATCGTTCAGGCACCCTTCGGTTCCACGAACATGCGCCCGCGCATTTCCATGTGCAGGGCATGGCAGAACCACTGGCAATAGTACCAGTAGACACCCGCATTGGCCGCGACGAAGGTGACCGAACTCGTCATCTGCGGCCCAACCTCCATGGCGACGCCGTGGTTACCCATGGTGAAGCCGTGCGTCAGGTCGTCGATCTCGTCGAGATTGGTGACGATAACAGTGACCTCGTCACCTTCCTTCACGGTGAAGCTTTCCTGACTGAAGCTCGGCGCGACCGACGTCAGATAGACGCGCACCTTGTTACCGTCGCGGATGACAGCGTCGGTCCATTCGTCGATATTGACGCCGTCGGCCTCAGCCTGCTTGCGGGTTTCGGCCCAGAGCGGATCCTTGCGGTCCCACACCGACTTGATGTTCGGCAGGATCGAGGGGGCGACGGCGATGGCGTCGTGCGGCTCGGCAAAGTTCGGACCGTCATGCACCAGCACCATCTTGTCGCCGGAGATGTCGATGAGCTGGTCGTTCTCCGGCTTCAGCGGACCGACATTCAGGAAGCGGTCCTTGGAGAACTTGCACAGGCACACGAGCCAATCGCTGGAGGCATCCAGCGTCTCGCCCATCACCGTCTTCAGGTGGCCGGGCTGATACTGGACGTCGAGTTTGTCCTTGATCGGGTTGATCTTTTCACCGGCATAGGCGCGGATGGCCTCGTCGATGTTCCATTTCACCACCTGGCTGTCGAGGAAGAGCGACGTATAGGCGTTGCCGCGACCGTCGAAGGCGGTGTGCAGCGGGCCGAGGCCGAGTTCCGGTTCTGCCACCACGGCGCTGCGCGGTTCGGCATTATCGTAGAAGATCGCGTCGAACTTGGTGACGTCGAGCACCGTAACGGTCGGCGAGAGCTTGCCGGCGACGCAAAGGTGCTTCTTGTCCGGCGCCATGTTGCAGCCGTGCGGGTTGTTAGCGATCGGAATGTAACGGGTGAACAGCGACTTGGCGTCCTTGCGGCCGTCCACGACCTTCACGCCGTTGACCTCTTCATACTGGCCGGCGGCGATCGCCTTCTCGATTTCAACGAGATTGAAGACGACGACATGGTCCATCTCGGACTTGGTCATCTCTTCCAGCGACATGCCCATTTCGGAATTGTAGGAGGTCGAGAAGGCCCACTTGCCCTCGTAGTCGGCATCGCAATTGTCGAGATTGCCGGAGACCTTCACCTGCCAGGCGACCTCCCATTTGTCGGCATCGACGGCGGTGAAAATGTTCACATAGGTCGAGACGTCGGTCATGGTCGAGCCGTCATTGACCAAGGGCGCTTCGTCCTCGCCATTGCAGAAGACGTAGTCCGAGCGCGGCCATTTCTGCGGGCGCAGGCCGTGGATGCCCTTGGCGTTCGGAATTTCCAGGATCGCGTCGGTCTTCATCACGTCACAACGCACGCGCGCCACGCGGGTGTTGGCCTTGTCGTTCATGAAGAGATAGCGGCCGTCATACTTGCCCTCGGTGAAGGACATGTGGACATGATGCAGGTCTCCATTGTCATGGATGTGCTTGCCGTTCGCGGCGAGTTGCTTCTTGGTCTTCTCCGTCATCGTGCGCTGGTGGATGCGAATCGATTCATTCGTCTGGCCCCAGCCAGTCGCGGAGCAGCGGTTGAACACCGGCACCCGCATCAGCTCGCGCATCGAGGGGATGCCGAGAATGCGCATCTCGCCCGACTGTCCCGAAGACCAGAAGCCGTAATAGTCATCCAGCTTGCCGGGCGCGACGGAACCATCCGCTCCGGCGGCGGCACGGGCCGGGGTCGCGAGACCCGCAGCCCCCAGGCCAAGGGCGGCCGGCCCCATCGTGCCGGCAAGAACAGCGGTCCCTGCCGTGGCGCTGAAGAGCGCTCGGCGGCTCAGCCCCTTGTTTTCCTTCGATTCCATGATCGACTCCTTCTTCAGTTAACTTTTTCTGCGGGCTGGTGGATCGGCGCGCCGCCCGGACTTGCCGCGAGCTTGGCCCGCGACTTCATTTTCTTGATCACGACGGGGCACATCGTTTCGGACTGGTAGAGCACCTGGCAGTGCAAGCAGTTGATGCACTCGTTCGGGTTGATCTCGCCGGTCTTGTGGATCGCCTGCACCGGACATTGGATCGCGCAGGTCTGACAGGGGCTTCCGCATTCGTGGTAGCGCTTGAGCCAGTCGAACATGCGGATACGCGCGGGTATGGCGAGTGCTGCGCCGAGCGGGCAGAGATACCGGCAGTAGAAACGCTCGACGAAGAGCCCGGCGACCAGAAGCGCCACTGCATAGGCCACGAACGGCCATGCTCGAATGAATTTCAGAATGATCGCCGTCTTGAAAGGTTCGATCTCGGCCAGATGCTCAGCCTGCTCGACGCTCATCAGAGAGACGCCGAAAAGCCCAAGGAAGATCATGTACTTGACGGGCCACAGCCGCTCATGCAGTCCCCATGGCAACGTCCATTGCGGGATGCGCAGTTTGCGGGCGATCTGGTTCGTCAGTTCTTGCAAGGCACCAAAAGGGCAGAGCCAGCCGCAATAGGCGCCGCGTCCCCAGAAGAGCAGGGCGGCCGCTACCGCGAACCACAGGATGAAGGTCAGCGGATCGAGCAGGAACGCCTGCCAGCTGAAGCCGGTCACCAGTGAGCCGAACAGCGCCATCAGATTGACGACGGAGAGCTGTGCATTGGCATACCAGCCGAGGAAGACCAGCGTGACCGTCAGGAAGACGATGCGGAAGATGTAGAACCCCTTGGCGTTCTTCACCGCATAGGTCTGGAAGAAGAAGACCCCGGTCAGCACCACCAGCATGGCGCCGAGCACGACTATCTTCAGCTTGGAATCCTGCCAGATGCGCTTCCACAGATCGGCCTGCGCGGCCCCCTCGCCACGATCGGCGACAGCCAAAGCCTCCTTCACCGGCGGGGCCACGGCGCGGAGATATTTCTGCGGCAACTGATAGCCGAGGTCGAAGGTATGGAAGACCTTTTCGATCGGCCCGACCTCGCGCTGCGCCAGAAGCTGGATGCGGAAGGGTTTGGCCGGATCGAAACCGAGACCCGCAGGAATGCGGAACAGGTCCATTTCGGTGAATTCAGGTGCACCGGCAAGCGCGATGCCGCCAAGACGGCGATGGTCGCGGTCGCGGAAGCGCACGGACACGTCGTCCTGGATCAGCACGATCCGGTCGAAAATGCCGCCGCGCACATAACCCGACCCCTTGAAGGAATAGAGGCCGCGCGCCATCACGGCGATGGCGTTCTCGCCGTCTTTCAGCCAACTCTTGAGATTGGCCTCTTCGGCCGGGCCGAGCAACGCCCCGCCGATTGCAGGAACCGAGACCAGTGCAGCCTGCATGTCGATGAAGGTGGTCTGCGGCGCTTCGGTAATTGCGCGGTCGCGCGCCCGTTCGTCGGGATGTTCGTCAAAGGCGGCGTTGACCTGAGCGACATCGAGAGACAGCCGGCGTAGCGTCCCGTCGCCCTCGGCCTCCGTCCAATTGGCAGGACCCGTGGCATCCCGATCAATCTCGAAGCGCGGCCCAGCCTCGTGCGCTTCCGGAGCGAGCCCGCCGAGACTGAGCGCACGGGCGACCTTCAGGCTAGAGCGGACGATGGAATCGTCGATCACCATCACAGTCACAGTCGCCCCGGAGATGACGTCCACCTCATGCGCCGTACCGCCTGATTTCGCCTCGGCGACAATGTCTAGGCCGGCATAGCTGGCGACCAGGGCTTTCACCTTCGCTTCGGGAATGCCGATGAGCACGATGGGCTCGGAGTGCTTTACCAGCTTGACGCCGACGATCCTGGCGTCCGTGCCGATGGCGACGAGCGTATGGATCGGCTTCCCAGAATAGCCTGTGGTACCGACGAAGTCCGAGGTTATGAAGACCCAAGCGACCGTCTGGTCGCCCTTCAAAACCGGCGCCACCGCCAGGTCCGCGCGAATTGGACCGAAACCATCTGCACCGGGCACCAGGTCTGACGCGGCTGCGGCAGGCAGGTACTCCTGCAGAACCGTACGCGCATGGGCGGCCACCACCCAGCACAGACTGGCACACAGCAGAAGAAGGAGACGGACGATTTTCATTCCAAGGCATTCCTGCGGATCATCGCGAGAGCATTGGATCGTTCGCCTCGATCGGTCGTTGACTTGCGTCAAATAGCGAACAACTAGAGCATGTCGGGTTTAATCCGGATCATAGCCAGCGGCGGTGAAGTAGTTGGCACATTCGGCGGGGGTGAAGAGCTCGACGATGGAGCTGACGGCTTCCCAGAGCTCGGTGATGGTCCGCTCGGCCTTTGTCCGCATCATCGCTTTGAGCTTGGCGAAGGCGTTTTCGATGGATTGAAGTCTGGACTGTAAGGCGGCAGGTAGAGCAGGCTCGCGCCCGCCGCTTCGATGGCGTCACAGACACCAGCGGCCTTATGGGCGGGCAAGTTATCCATTATGACGACATCGCCGGCGGCGAACGTGGGAACCAGCACCTGCTCGACATAGGCGCGCAATAAGTTTCCATTCATGGCGCCGTCACAGAGGAAGGGAGCGGTCATGCCGGTCAGCCGGAGCGCGCCGGTGAGGGTGGTGGTTTTCCAGTGGCCGTGCGGCACACCGGCCCGGCAGCGCTCACCGCGAAGCGAACGGCCGCTCAGGCGCGCCATCTTGGTCGCCAGGCCTGTTTCGTCAATGAAGACGCAGCGAGCGGGCGGAAAGTCGACGGGTCGTCGTGCTCTTGAAATCGAACCATCGACGTGTTCACAAGATTTTCTACGTGATTGAAACTTCGATCATCCCATACAAGCGGTGGTGCATCATAGCTGCTTATTATGGAACCAACACTGACGAGATGCTTGAAAGCGATCACAGCTCAGACGCTCGTCGAAGCGTCCGGTCTTCCATTGTGTATCAGTCTTTTGCAACGCCCGTCGCTTGCCGCCGCCGGCGCCGACCAAAATTGCTAGACCACTATAGAACGGCAGCGACGGGCACTGACATAGACACAGCCCGAGGGTGAGTTTCACGACCAATGCCATCGGGAGGCTAGGATTAGTCAACACTTGCAAGGCTTGCCAGTCGGCCTACGTTCGGAACCCGAACGAGACGCAGATTCTCGAGCTCGATCGCTCTAAGCTTGCGCAAGCGCGTGAACTGACGGCTCACCGTCTCGATCGTCAGGCCAAGATAATCGCCAATTTCCTGCCGAGACAATGACAACTCAAAACATTTCTTATCGTGATCGCCTGGATCGAGGCGCCGAGCCATATATAAGAGCAGAGTTGATATCTTCTCCAGCGCGTCCTTTCTCCCTAGGGTCAGCATCCATTCGCGCGCTTCATCAAGCTCACTCAGCGCCTGCTCATGGAGCCTGTGGCCAAGCTCAGGAACTTCGAGCGCAAGCAAATCCATCGGCTGACGCGGAAAAGTACATATCCGCGTCTCCGAGGCAGCTTCCACCGCATAGGCGCTTCGGTGGCTATACGGTCGTCCGGCAAAAGATGGCGCAAACTGTAGGCCAACAATTTGCTGACGACCGTCCGCCATAGTCTTGGCAAGCTTCAGGACTCCACTGAGAACATTACTGTAGGTCGCAGCCTCCTCGCCCTGAGAAACCAGTTCGCACCCCGCCGCAATGGTCCTCCGCTTGCTATGCTTTGCGAGCCTCGCAAGCTGCTGTGGTGAAAGGACGCCGCAAATTCCTTCTCCGCGAGCCTCACAGGCGTTACACCCGGAGGGAGTAGCGATTTCAGAAACGCTTTGTTCGACGGACGTTGATCCCATAGCTGCCTCCAATGGTTATCCACTATGTGCGCGTCTTCTTGCGTTTCGACAAGTTTGCGGACATCCCCAAGATTAGCTACGCGGTCACCCGGGTCAGCTCTCAGTGCAAATCAACACCCGCAGTGAACATTCGAAACTAGAGGATGTCGAAGCCGCAAGACGGGCGCGCTTGCTGCCCGAATTCTGAATGAGGTATCGGAGGCAGCATAGCTCTCCTATTACAATCTTGATGGATGTAGCACTTAGTGCTATATGGACCGATGTCAGAACGAGTGTTCAAAACAGCGTGGTTTGCCAAGGCGGCGAAGAAGGCGCGCATCTCCGACAAGGCGTTGTCGAAGGCAATCGTTCAGATTGCCGTTGGACAAGCCGACGATCTCGGCGGTGGCGTCTTCAAGAAGCGCCTCAACGACAACATGCATCGTTCAATTGTTTTGGCGAAGGCCGGAGAGTTCTGGGTGTTCGCCTATCTCTTCGCCAAGAAGGACCGGGCGAACATCGATGACGACGAGCTTCTGGCGTTCCGGAAACTCGCGGACCTCTACCGGGCCAAGGCGAAAGCCGACCTCGAAGCGGAACTTGAGATTGGCGCCTTACTGGAGATTGATCATGGCAACTAAACGCAAGTTCAAGAGCGATGCGTTCGAGGCAATCCATAGCGCTGTCGAAGGCATGCTTGCAGCTGGGACCATCGACAAGGAAACGATGCGGACCTTCGATGAGGATTGCCTTGTGATCCCGCAGGAACTGTCGCCTGGCGAGATCAAGGCGCTCCGCGAGGACAACCATGTCAGCCAGCCGGTCTTTGCCCGTTATCTGAACACGAGTCAATCGACGGTTCAGAAGTGGGAAACCGGTGCCAAGCGCCCAAGTGGGCCGGCACTCAAGCTCCTGTCGCTCGTGCAAAAGCACGGGCTGCAGATGCTCGCGTAACTGAACCTCTGTTGGATGGTGGGTAGCATTCTAACGTTGAGACGACCGCACATTCTCGATGCACTGGAACAGCTCCCCCCGGCTATTCCGTGGATGTGGTCGACGTCAGGGGGCCGGAGACACCTTCGGCGGGGCGCTGACCTGGTGCCTGACACAGGGGCACGCCTTCGCGGAAGCGCTGGACTTTTCCATCGCCGCCGCATCCCGCTCCGTCACGATCCACGGCCCGCGCGGCGGCAAGACAGACGTCGAAACGGTGTTCGCGTGGCGCAAGGACAGGCGCAGGCGTTAGGCCGAAGGATCGAGGGTGTGGCCCTCAATCCTCGCGCAACGGCTACTTCGCACCCAGCATCCGCCGCATGACAAGCGGCAGATGCGCGGTCAGGCGGCGCAGAATCCGCCCTGTCCAGCCGAAGAGCACAAGGCAGGGAGTTGCCGAAAGTGAATACCGGCCTCAGATCGGGCACGCGAACGACGACTGTGATTTTGCGTTGAAGTTTAACCCCTTTCGACGCTAAAGAATGACCCCGTCTGCGTAGATTAACATACTGATCAATTTGTGGGTTCTCCGGTGTAGCGGGGGTCATCCGTCGGCGCCGATGGTGGGGTCAAATACCACGCCGAAACACACTGCCATGTTCATGCTCCCTGGATTCTCTGAACTGGACCTTAGCATGACTCGAACCGATACAGACCGGTTAATCAGCCGCAATACCGTCCAATGACACGTCTTGAATGAGAATGGGCGGCCCGATGATAGAATAGCACAGCCCGCCCTTTACCGATGAGCTGCTTGCACGTGCGCGCGAACCGGATCACGGCGTAGCACTAGAGTGTCCGAGCCTTTCTGGGTGACGCTGACTCCAGGCGGCTGAACACCGACAAATCGGTAACCGTGTTGATCGCTACCGAGAACTGACCCGGCGTTTCCACCAAGAATTTCCGCCTCTGTTGGCGCGGCTCATTTCTGCCAAATGCGCGATTGAGGAAGTTGCGAGATGACCGGCGCTGGCCCGGGCAATACCCCCCGTCGCAGATGGGTGTTTGAGCGGCGAAACACTGCTGGTTCTGCGTGGAGACCGCGATCGCGTCCAGAGACTGCCGAAGCCCACTTCGTTAAACCATAAACACTGCCTAACAGAATCCATCGAGCCTGAGAATCTTGTAGGCTTCGATCGTCGCCGTTAGGCTGTCCTCTGTGCCACAAGTTTTGATCGCAGAGACGACACACAGAATGGCCAGTAGCATGAGGACGCCTGGACAGGCCAAAGACTGACGGAAAGGACTGAAGGATGCCCGAGGTGAACTCATGAGAGGACGGCCGGTGCCCGAACGCAGCGCCGTCATCGACGGCAAGCTCCTGCCCGACGTGCTCGACGAGGCGATGATCCATGCCGTCGTGCACGGCTTCTACGATGAGATCCGCAAGGACGGCTTGGTCGGCCCCGTCTTCAACAGCATCATCGCCACGGAAGACTGGCCTGTGCATCTCGCCAAGATGTGCGATTTCTGGTCGGCGACGTTGCTGCGCACCGGCCGTTACGAAGGCCGGCCGCTGCCGCCGCACCTTTCCATCCCCGAGCTTGGGGAAGCGCATTTCCAGCGCTGGCTCTCGCTGTTCCGCACCACCGTCGAGCGGCTTTGCCCGCCCGAAGTGGCCGATCTCTTCCTCGACCGGGCGCTACGCATCGCCCATTCCTTCCGGCTTGCCATCGCCTTCCATCGCGGCGAGGATTCCATGAAGATCGTACCGATTTCGCGAGACGCCCTCACATGAATGCGGCTCTCACCCTTGCCCGCGACGAGAGCGGCGAATTCCTGCTGTCGGCCGATCTGCTGGCCCAGCGCATCGGCTGGCCGACGGAAACCCTGCGCGACATGATGCGGCGCGGCCTCGTTTCCTCCCGCGTAGGGCGCGGCGAACGCGACGACGCCGGCCGCTGGCGGCTTTCCGTGCGCTGCGGGAACCGGCGATGGCAGGCGACCGTGGAGGCGGACGGCCGCGTCGGCGAGCAGCGGCTCGACGTGCTGCCCGCCGCGCCCAAAAAGGCGCGCTAGCCGGGAACCTTCCCACCGGGTCGGCATCCAAGGGTGCGAAAGGAGCATTTCATGTCCGTTTTGCAGACCCTTCCTACCCCCGCGGCCGATGAGGCGACCTCGTGCGCCGCGCGGCGGCAGGCGATGCCGCTGCCGTGCGCGCGATCATCAAAGCCCACAACCAGCGCCTCTACCGGCTGGTGCGCGCCGTGGTGCGCAGCAATGCGGATGCTGAGGACGTGTTGCAGGAGGCCTATCTCAGCGCCTTCGCCCGGCTCGGCACCTTCCAGGGCCAGGCTTCGCTGTCGACCTGGCTGTCGCGCATCACGCTCAATGCCGCGCTGATGCGGCTCCGCGCGCAGAAACGGGTGAAGCGCGCGGCACCGGCGCTGACATCGGCCGAGGCCGAGATCATTCCCTTCCCGCTCTCCTCCCCCGTTGCCGATCCGGAGCGCTCCATGGCGCAGCGACAGCTTCTCGACCTCGTCGAGGAGGCGACCGATGCGCTTCCCGAGACCTTCCGCCTTGTCTTCGTCGCCCGTGTCATCGAAGGGTTGAGCGTGGAGGAGACCGCCGCCCTGCTCGACCTGCCGGCCGCGACGGTGAAGACCCGTCTCCACCGGGCAAGAAAGCTCCTCCGCAACCGGCTGGAGGCGCAGATCGGTCCCGTGCTGATCGATGCCTTCCCCTTTGCCGGCGTGCGTTGCGAACGGTTGACCGCGGCGGTCATCGCTAGGCTCGGTCTGGAAAAATAACGGGAACCTCTTGCGCTGGCCGGCATCCAATAGGGCGTCAACCAAAAAGGCGCCGCCGGCGCCGAGGAGAACCCGATGAAGACGTTTATTGCTGCCATCAGCGTCGCCTGCCTCATGTTCGCCGTCCCGCTCGCCATTGCCGCCGATGCGCCAAACGATCCGCAGATCGCCCATATCGCCTACAGCGCCGGCGTGATCGACGTCGAGGCCGCCAAGCTCGCGCTGTCGAAAACCAAGAACGCCGATGTGAAGGCCTTCGCGGAGTCCATGCAGAAGGATCACGAGGCCGTCAACGAGATGGCGCTCGCCCTCCTCAAAAAGCTTAACTTAACGCCGGAGGACAACGCCACCAGCCAGGAATTCACCAAGACGGCGGAGGAAAAGCGCGCCGAACTCGGCAAGCTCGACGGTGCGGCCTTCGACAAGGCCTATATCGACAACGAGGTAGCCTATCACAAGCAAGTCAACGGTGCGCTGGAGACCCTGCTCATCCCCTCCGCGCAGAACGCCGAACTGAAGAGCCTGCTGGAAACCGGCCTGAAGCTCTTTCAGGGCCATGAGCAGCATGCCGAACATGTCGCCGCAGGCCTGAAATGATTTCGGGCCTCCTCAAGCGGCGGCAGGTGCTGATTGCCGGCGCGGCGGTGCTGGCCGGCACGGCGCTTACCCGCGCGCATAACGGCACGGTGCATGTGAAGATCGAAAAACTCGCCTTCCAGCCCACCGAGGTCGAGGCAAGGGTGGGCGAAACGATCGAGTGGACGAACAGCGACCCCTTTGCCCACACCGCTACCGTGATGGGCGGCTGGGAGGTGACAATCCCGCCCGGCCAGAAGGCGACCCACGTCGTCACCGCCGATGACAGGGTGGATTATTACTGCCGCTTCCACCCCAATATGACGGGACGGATCGTTATTCGACAATGAATAGATTGCGCGGCGGAGTGAGAGCGCTCAACCGCGCGACGAGCGATGCTAGGGTCGGAACAAGAGGACATCAAAATCGCACGATCGTGAACCCTCGTCGCGGAGCGAAGGACGGGTAACCGTTGCGATCCTGAAGCCGGCACAGCGGCCTAGCTATTCGTGAACTCGCAGTCATCTCTGGAGCGCTCGACGCCTGTCCGCTGCCCTGCCGACGCTCATTCTCGGTCAAACAGACGGTGATGATGGCGCTGTCAATGCTGGCCATCGCCGCCCTCGTCGGCGCGCGCGAGCTTGGCCAGGAGGCTTTCACTGCGCTTTCCTCGTCGGCGCCGAAGGCCGCCTGCCTGTCGTCGAGGGAGCCAACCAGATCGGCTGGCTCGACCGATCGGCTGCGCTCGCGACTTTGGCCGCGAGAGTGTAGCGGGTTTTGAATTTGAAGTGTTGAACGGTATGAACCGCTACTGGTGTTACAGTTGAATACTCATCAGATTTGTAGGGCGTCCCACACCCCAGATGAATTGCTGTTTTCCGGCGCAAAACCTTTCCGATTCAAGCTTGTTGGAAGGCTTTCGCGTCAGCGCGCTATGCCCGATACACTGATGCCAGCTCTCATTCATCCGCCACGCGTTCTCGTTCCAACGTCTTTAGAATGTCGATGAGACGCGGCGCCATCTCGCGGATTTCGGTGAGGTGGATGGCGCTCAGTTGCTCGAGGACCGCGCCGGCCTTGTCCGACAGCGTGAGCATCTGCCGGCGGCGGTCCACAGGGTCGACCTGCCGCATCACGTAGCCGGCCGCGACGAGCCGGCCGACAAGTTCCGTCGCCGAATGAGGTGCGATCATCAGACGCTCAGCAAGCTTGCCAACGGTCATTGCCTCTTCGCTCCGATAGCCGCGGATCGCCAGCAGGGCCTGATGCTGCTGGGCCGGCAGTCCCTCCGCGTGAGCAGCCGAGCTGCTGAAATCCATGAATCGGCGCAGTGTGTAGCGCAGGTTGGCGAGGGCTTCGTAGTCGGTATCGCTTAGCCTATCCTTGGGCATTCCCCGCTCCACGTTCTCCAGCGGGACGCCTCAGCAGGGCGCCCGCGTCTCTGGATTACCGCAGACACGTCGCGTGGGCCAGAAGCTGTGGCCTCCAATTCGTCGTGCCGGGCTATTGATTTATATCGTATTACGATCTATTTGCAGGGCCCTCATATGACATCAGCGGAAAGCACATGCTGAAAACGAAGCCTCACAACCGACCGCACGATTTCATCGGCGGCCTCGCGCGGCGCGAGGCCGGAGATTTTACGACGGACCGGCGCGTACTGGCCCTGATCGGCATGGCAATCATCGTCGGTACCGGCGGCGCGCTGGCGGCTAAACTCCTGGTGACCCTCATCGCGCTCGTCACCAATCTCGCCTGGTTCGGCCAGTTTAGCCTTGCCGCGACGTCCCCGGCGCAGGCCCGGCGCTCGCTGTGGACGGTCGCAACACCCGCCATAGGCGGCCTCGTCATCGGCCTGATGGCCCGTTTCGGTTCGGAGAAGATCCGCGGCCACGGCATTCCCGAGGCCATCGAGGCGATCCTCATCGGCGGCAGCCGCATGTCGCCGAAGGTGGCCATCCTGAAGCCACTCTCCTCGGCGATCTCCATCGGCACGGGCGGCCCATTCGGCGCCGAAGGGCCGATCATCATGACGGGCGGGGCGATCGGCTCGCTGTTCGCCCAGTGCTTCCACATGAGCGCGGCCGAGCGCAAGACACTACTGGTGGCGGGCGCCGCCGCCGGCATGACGGCCATCTTCGGCTCGCCGATCGCTGCGGTGACGCTCGCCGTCGAGCTTCTGCTGTTCGAATGGAAGCCGCGCAGCTTCATCCCCGTCGCGATCGCCGCCTGCGTCTCTGCCTGCTGGCGTCCGTTCCTCTTCGAGGCGGGTGCGCTCTTTCCGCGACAGTTCCACATGGACCTGCCGTGGTGGGGCATTGGCCTCTGCGCCCTTGCCGGGCTCATCGCCGGCCTGCAATCCGGCCTGCTGACGACGCTGCTCTACCGGATCGAGGATGCCTTCGAGGCGCTGCCGATCCACTGGATGTGGTGCCCGGCGATCGGCGGTCTTGCCGTCGGTCTTGGCGGCCTGATCGAGCCACGCGCGCTGGGCGTCGGCTACGACATCATCGACGGCCTCCTCAACAGCCGAATGCTGCCGCAGGCCGTGTTGACGATCCTGCTAGTCAAGGCCGCGATCTGGCTGATATCGCTGTCCTCAGGGACGTCGGGCGGGGTGCTTGCGCCGCTTCTCATCCTCGGCGGCGCGCTCGGCTGGCTGATTGGACTGGTGTTTCCCGGCGATCCGGGCTTTTGGGCGCTCATCGGCATGGCCGCGATGATGGGCGGCACGATGCGCGCACCGCTGACCGGCACCTTCTTCGCGGTAGAACTGACTGGCGACGTCTCGACCCTACTGCCGCTGCTTGCCGCGACGATTTCAGCCTACGCCGTTACCGTGCTTCTTCTGCGCCGCTCCATCCTGACAGAAAAGATCGCCCGGCGGGGCCAGCACATCACCCGCGAATACGGTATTGATCCTTTCGAGTATGCCCGCGCCCGCGACATCATGATCGAGTCGGTCGATACGCTTCCCGCGCAGATGCGCGTCGGCGAGGCATCCGCCTTCTTCGCCACCACCGAAAAGACGCACCGGATCTATCCGGTGGTCGACGCGGAGGGGCGGCTGAAGGGCGTCGTGTCGCGTGGCGATGCCCTGCGCTGGCAACAGGACCCGGCCCTCGCCGACCATGCCCTCGACGAGCGCGTCTCCGATACGTCGGTACCCGTCGCCCATCCGGAGGATACGATTGGCTATGTCGCCGACCTGATGCTCGCGACGGACGTCGGCCGCATTCCGGTGGTCGATCCGCAGAGCGGCCGGCTCGTGGGCCTCGTGGCACGCAAGGACCTGCTGCGGCTGCGCCACGCCGCCAACACGATGGAGAACGAACGCAAGCCCTATCTCGGGCCGGGGAAGATCGTGCCGTGAAACAAGTGAAACCTGTTCTTACGCCTTCGGCGTGGATGCGACGCTGAAGTCGGCATCGACTTGGGTCATCCACTGACGGATATGATCAAATAGAAGCGCGAAGTCGTAGCGCCATTCGAGAAGCACCAGCTGCCAGGCGCTGCCGTTGAGAGTGGCGAGACGATCATCGAGCGTCTTCTTCATCAGGGCCAGTGGGTCGGAATGGGAAGCGGCGGTATCACTCTGCGCCGGCGTATGAAGCGTCGCGCGTTGAAGCTGTCGGTCGAACTCGAGAAGCTCGTTCTTTAGTGCTAATAGGTCGGCGGACATTGGAAAGGCTCCCTTTGTTTATCGCCGCCCAAATATATCGTAATACGATATAAATTCAACCCCACGGCTGAGCATGGGATTAGCTGTCTAGTCGTACACACGATAGGCTCTTGATGAGATTCGAACCACCGACTACACCATGCCAAGTACTTGAAATGGAACGATCTGGGCCGCGCAAAAGGCACGAAATTAAGGTTTTCAATGGCCGATTTAGTTGCTATGTTCCCTTTTTGTTTCGAAGATAGGCAATTCGGATGGCGAACATTGCTACTTTGACGCTCGGCAGGAACGCGAGAGCGACATAGGCGTATGTGCAGATAATCCGAAGAGGCCATGATGCGGTTGCACACTGAACCCGACACCGAATGGAAGAACATCTTTCAGCTCTGGCGTGAGAGTGGTGAGGTTCTGCCGCTGAAAGTCGCCAAAAATTCCTGGAGCGCCGAAGCTGGTCACTTCCTGATTGTCGAAGATATCGAGATCAAGAAGTGGCCCTACGGAACGGCATGGGGTCAGTATCATTGGAAGGGGATACCCGGCGCGAAGGGTGAGAAAGTCAATCAGCCGGGAACATACACATGGAGTAAGCTTTAACTTGCAAGCGACCGGGCCACTCCGAGAGGTACAAGGAAATGTTAAACGCCTTGTGCGATGTATAACGATAGCCTTTGCAACCTGAGTGAGTATCTGTGGACAGATTTATTTCTGAAACGACGTACGAGAAATATCTGACACATTGAAATGGATAGACGCTAAGGTGCCCAGGGTACCGACAAACTGGCCAACGATTAGTTCGAGAAAATGACCACGGCACAACACATCGTAGCTTTGCTGAAAAGCCACATAGACGGAGATGAAGGTCGCTTCCTTTCCGTGGCGACACAGCTTGCCGCGCACGAAGCCCGGCAAGGTCATGGCAAGCTCGCTCAGGAGCTCAAAGAGCTTATTGACGCCGCTCGTGGCAAGACCTCGACGGTCGCACGCATTGGCGCAGGCCCAGTGCCGATCGCACAGCCGAAAGGCGAGTTGACGAAATTGCTCGCCGCACGCTTCTCGGACACGAGTCTAGCAGACATGATCTTGTCCGACGAGCTTCGCGAGCGGCTTGGAAGAGTGATCGCTGAACAGCGGCACCAAGAGCGCCTGCAAGCCCATGGCCTGACGCCTCGCCGCAAGTTGCTCCTAGTCGGCCCACCAGGCTCTGGCAAGACAATGACCGCGGCGGCGTTGGCGCATGAGCTTAAGTTGCCACTTTTTACAGTGCTGTATGATGGCCTCATCGGCAAACTCATGGGAGAGACAGCTTCCCGCTTGAGACTGGTATTCGATGCCGTCACGGCGCAACGGGGCGTGTATTTCTTCGACGAATTCGATGCGATCGGATCGCAGCGGTCGGGGCCAAATGACGTCGGCGAGATTCGTCGCGTGCTGAACTCCTTTCTCCAGTTCATCGAGAACGACCATGGCCCGAGCCTGATCATCGCTGCCACAAACCATCCAGAACTTCTCGATAAGGCGATCTTCCGTCGCTTCGACGATGTCATCGTGTACGAACTGCCGGACGAACGCATCACGCGTGGAATCCTGGAGACGCATCTGTCACGTTTTAAGCCAAAGAAGATGAATTGGTCGGCAATCCTGGATGCAGCCAAGGGGCTCAGTCAGGCGGAGATAGCGCGAGCTGCAGACGAAGCGGCGAAGGTCGCTATATTGAGCGACAAACCGACGGTCGAAACCTCTCTTCTGCTGGGTACGCTGTCGGAACGTCACAACACGATGCGATAAAGCGACAAGCAGTACATGGCCAGACCGCCTCGCAATCGATCTCACTTTTTCTTGGACGGTGGCGGACAAGCGGAGCCTTACACCTCGCCGCGTATCGTCATTTCCGGTCTACCCCCTGCCCGCGCACGCGCGCAACACGCTGCAAAGCTCTCTCAATCGCTTGCAGCTGCTATCGCTGGAGCGCAGCAGACGATCGCCGCGAGGGAACCCGGCATTGCGGACGGTGATCGTGGCTTCTATCTGCAGTTTGATATTACCGCAGCTGAACGGGGTGCAGTCGACTCATTGGAAAACAAGCCGGCTGGCATTGAACTTGTCGCCGTTCCTCAGATTGCGCTTGGCGAGGAGAGTATTACCGCAACCGTCTTCGTGCCCGAGCGCTCACTTGAATTCTATAGCAAGAAGATCGACGCCTACCGCACCGAACAGACGAAGACAGGCCGGCCGAAGAACGAAGCGTTGATTGCGCGAATTGAAGATGTCCATCTGGCTGCCGTGCGATCGCTGTTCACCGACGCTCCCGAACTCTATCCTCAACCGAACGCCGCCGCATGGTGGGAGGTCTGGATCAGGGACGGAAAGCTCGCATCGTTTCGGACAGTTGCTGGCCGTTTGAATATCCCTCTCAAGGATTACGCGATCCGCTTTCCTGAACGAGATGTCGTGCTCGCCCACGGCACAGAAGCCGCGATCGCGCGCGTCGTGAACAATTCGGACGCTATCGCTGAACTTCGGCTCGCCAAGGATACCCCATCAATCTTTTTGGAAATGGGAGCTCCTGAGCAAGTTGAGTGGGCAGAAGATCTTGTCGGACGTCTTGTCGCTCCGGACGCCTTCGCGCCGGCAATATGCCTGCTCGACAGCGGCGCAACACGGCAACACCCTTTGATCGCTCCCGCATTGCCTGCGGATAACCAGTTTGCGTACGACGACAATTGGGGAGTTGGTGACAGCCAGTTCTGGAACGGGCATGGCACTTCGATGTCTGGCGTGGCGCTTTATGGCGATCTCCAGCAGACGCTCGCGCAGCAAGGCGCGGTCGAATTACCCTATTGGCTTGAGACTGTAAAAATCCTCCCGCCAAACGGTGGCAATGATCCGCTGCTATATGGCGCGATTACAGAAGTCAGCATGACCAAGGCCGAGGCAAACGCCCCCCTTCGCAAGCGGGTCTTTTGCATGGCGGTTACCAGCGAAATTGGCCTCGCACGCGGACGTCCTTCATCCTGGTCGGCTGCCGTCGATCAGCTGACCTACGGTGGGGGCGCTCTTCGACGTCTGATAGTCATCGCCGCCGGCAATCTTCGCGGTGATATCCACGCGGCAGACTATCCCGATCGAAATGATTTGGAGGAGGCGGAAAGCCCGGCTCAGGCTTGGAACGCGCTCGTTGTCGGAGCCTATACTGACAAGATCAATATCGTTGATCCGACGTTCGGCGATTGGGCTGCGGTCGCTCCGGCCGGTGATCTGTCACCAGCCAGCAGGACTTCGGGCACGTGGGATCGTCAATGGCCGGTCAGGCCGGATGTCGTCTTCGAAGGTGGAAACTTCGCGCACGACGGCGTGAACCCGAGTTCTCACATCGACGATCTGCAGCTGCTGACGACGTACTACCGACCCAATATTCGCTTGTTTGATACATTTGGTGATACAAGCGCCGCCGCTGCGCTTGGTGCGAACCTTTGTGCGAACATCATCGCCGCTCGTCCGAATCTTTGGCCGGAAACGGTACGGGGGCTCGCCATTCATTCCGCCGAATGGACACCGGCAATGAAAGGCCATTTCGACGGAGCCGGGACGCAAGCCATGAAAATGGCAATGCTGCGACGCTACGGTTGGGGCGTGCCCGACATTTCCCGTGCGTTGAGAAGCGCTACGGACGACGCGACCCTTGTGGTCGAAGACGTTTTGCTGCCGTTCAAAAAGGAAGACTCGAGGATCAAGACGAGAAGCATGAACCTGCATGCTTTGCCATGGCCACGCGACGAGCTTCTCGATCTCGGCGCAGCTGACGTGGAGCTTAGGGTCACGCTGTCGTATTTCATCGAACCTAATCCTGGGGAACGGGGGTGGACCCGTCGACATCGTTATTCGTCACATTCCCTGCGATTTGCCGTCAAACGCTCTCTGGAAGATTTTCAACAGTTTCGGATGCGCATCAACAGAGCGGCGGAAGCCGAGGAAGAAGGTCAGATTGGCGCGGCGGCCGGCGGCGACAACTGGTTTCTCGGCATGATACGTGATCGAGGGTCTGTGCACTCCGATATCTGGCGCGGCAGCGCCGCGGCCCTCGCCGAACGTGATGCGATTGGCGTCTTCCCGGTCAGCGGCTGGTGGAAGGAAAAGCCAGGTTTGGAGCGTTGGGACCGAGCAGCCCGCTATGCGCTTGTCGTATCTATCCGGGCACCGGGCGCAGACATCGACATCTACACCGCCATCGAAAACAAGCTCGAGGTCGAAATTCCAGCCGGATGAAGCGCGCGTTTTGCTGCAACAGCACGCTCGGCGGGGGGCCGATATTGGAGAAATATACGGACGGATATCTGCCTCCACGCCTACCTCCTCCACTATTGAGCATCGGTTTCCACTGGATGGCTGAGGCGATCCTCGCAGAAGTAGGCGACAAGACGAATATCGTCTGCATGCCCAATCCCCATAGCGCGTCGGATTCCCCAATAAATCAGATTGCCTTCCTAACGCATACGTTGCAGTTTCGACGTTTAGTACAATGGCGCTGGCTCAAATGATCTTCATTCATCTTTCCGACATTCACTTTCGAGAAAAAGAAATCAACAGGCTCGATGATCCTAACGCTGGACTGCGTGACGATCTTATCCACGACATCAAGTTCATGCGTCAGAGGCTCGGCCGAAAAGCCGACGGGATCCTCCTCACCGGTGATATCGCCTTTGGCGGCACGGCCAAAGAATATGAGTTCGCTCTAAAGTGGATCGAGGAAGATCTCTGTCCTGCAAGCGGCTGCGATATTGACACCGTTTTCGTCATTCCAGGAAACCATGACGTCAATCGATCCGTCGCCAACTCTCCGATGCATTCTGACGCCCGACAGATGTTGCGCGAATACCCAGCCGCAAAGGTGGAGGGAAAAATTCGCGACTACATGTCGAACAAAACATCAGCGAGACTTCTGTTCGACCCGATCGAAAATTACAATCGCTTCGCCGCCCGATTTTGGTGCGCCTTAGGTGCATACGATGAGGAAAATCCCGACATTCGCCCGTTTGCTACGCGTCTTTGTGAGCTGAACGATGGGTCGACACTGAAGATTTGGGGATTCAACTCCGTCCTTGTCTCGGATATCAACGATCGCGAAGACAGGATGCTGGTTGACCCGTCAGCGGCCCAGATCAAGCGTGAGGACGGCGTTACAAACCTGATCGCGTGCCATCATCCCTTCAGCTGGCTGAAGAATAAGGGGCCTTTCCGCGAGCGAATTGAAGCGGTGGCGCATGTTCATCTTTTCGGACATGAGCACACTCGTCGGGTTGAGGAAGGCGTGTATTTCACCACCATTCGAGCCGGGGCTGTGCAGCCCGAACGGGACGAGGCGGACTGGAAACCTGGCTACAATTGGATTGATTTGGCGGTAGACGGCCAACATGCCGACAGACAGCTGATTGTTACGATCTGGGTCAGACAGCGTGAGGGCGCTCAATTTATCGCTGTCCCCAATCGCCAGCAGCAGGACCCGTGGGTGGTTCGGCATAAACTTCCCGAATGGTCCAAATCAACGACCGTCTTTAAAGAAAGTGAACCTGCGCCTGCCGATCAGGGAACGGTGGACGCGAAACGCGGAGGGACGGCAGTGACCGATGACAACCCCAATCTGCGATCAGTTGCTTTCAAGATGTTCCGGCTTAATGAGCATGAACAAAGACAAATTATCGTATCGCTCGGTCTCGATGAGATTGGCGACCAGGAGTTGAAAGACTACGAGTTCGCGTTGGCGGCGGTACGCCGCTCGGCGCAACAGGGAAAGCTGGATTTACTCGATCAAAAAATAGACGAACTACTTGCTGGGGACGGGATTTAACATGGCTTCTTCACCAAATGGCTTCAATTTCTCCGAAGCTTATCGAAAAATGCAGCCCACAGCTGAGCGGTCAATCATTACGGCTCGAGAAACAGCGCACAAAACGATCCTTGCTGAAGCTATAAAGTCGGCAGCAAAAGTTGTGGATTTAGCACGCTTGGCCTTCGGGCTTCCAATCCCGCCCGAGAGAGAAGTGGACGACTGGTTCGGGAAGGCCGTAAGGAAAGGGGATAAACACTTCTCGCTTCAGATAGATACTGAAGAGGCAGCTAGAATTGCCACGCTGCTTCTGAGCGACGCCATACATTCCGGCTATCACAGCATATCCGCCCTCGTTATAGCTGCCAGTTTCTCTGGCAAGCGCTCGTGTCCAGATGAAAGCAAAATAGTCGAACAGGCGAGAACCGCATTGGCAGACGCGCCGAGAAAAAGAGGGCTGTCATTCACTGCTAATCTTACTCTTCCCCAATCGCAGGACATCTCCAAGTTTACGGCGGCCGTGGCCGCCTCACCAGACGGACCTACTGTTAAAGCAGCCCTGGACGCTGTACATTCAGACGCAAAATCGCTTTCGACCAAACTTGTGGCGAATGTCAATCAGACCTTACAAACCTTGACCAACGAAAACAGGCGGCTGGCCGAAGAGATTGATCTGCTCTGGTGGCACATGGGCGGCCAAAGCTATTTGTTGGGTGTGCCCCTCGCTCAAGTCCAGGAAACCGCTCTGCCCTTGCTAATTGGTGCAGACGTTGCCGCAATGGTGACAGTTCTTCCCGGTCCACATGGAGCCTACGGAATCATTAGGCGCGCGCTAGGATCCACTGCCGACAAGGACCAAAGCATCGCAGATACCGTGCTGGCGCTTCCAACCGAACACCGTCGCCCTTTCCTGGGTGAGAAGGTCTTTCAGGCGGATGACATCGCCGTCCTTCACTATGCCGTTAAAATGGTCTCAGACGACGACGGCGATCAACTTGGACCCAGCTTTATGAAAACGACCGGCCTCAAACCGCAAACAAAGCTGACCCGCTATCAGATTGCTCTCCAAGCCTATCACGAGCGTTTGTTCATTAAACACGGGTGGCTTTGATGGCCGAGGGCTCGCAAATATGCCGCAATCCCACGTGCGACGTTGCGTCGACCGGCGTATGCGCACAAGGGCACGATCCGGTTGATAGCTGCGCGGAATATGACGCGGAAGAGTCCGAACTCGATCCCGGTGACGATGTTTCAGACGAGACTACCATCGTGGAAAACCGTACCCGTCTCAGATCAAGCGAGGTTTTGACTGACGCCGATATCTGGTCGTTTCGCAAGAGCCATCGAACGAAAACAGTAAGCTTGATCGGTGAGTTCAAGACCGGGAAGACCACTCTGATCTCTGGGCTATACGCGCTGTTTTGCAAGGGGCCTTTTGCAGGGTTCTCGTTCAGAGGCAGTAGGACGCTGACCGGTTTTGCCCGGCGCCATCATCTCGCTCTGGAGTCTTCTGGCCGAACCATTCCCACGACACCTCGCACTAGTATGGCGGACGGAGTGGGATTCTTCCACCTTAACCTCGTTGGCGACGACGGTGTCGAGGCGCATCTGCTTATCGCTGATCGCTCGGGCGAAGCATTTCAAAGCGCGCGTACAAATACCACCATGATGGACCGACTCGGTGATCTTAAGCTCTCCGATCGCGTATGCTTTCTTCTCGACGCCGACAGGCTGACCCAGCCCGACACTCGGGCTGGGTATCGGCGGGAATTTAAGCAAACTATCTGGGCACTTCTTCAAAACGGTGTCTTCAAGCCGAACGTTGTGCTCGAGGTGTTGACCACAAAGATTGATAAAATCAGTCGCCGCGAAAATAATTCCGATGTTGTTTCAGAACTTGATGAGTATGAGAAAGCGCTTGTGAAGGAGTTTGCAGCGGAAGGCATAGTTGTAGAGGCGTTCCGAATCTGTGTTTTGCCGCGCGCCAACTATGAATTGGGCCTGGTGGGCTTGGAAGACCTCATGCGACGGTGGTTGGCTCCAACCGCACCAGTCGAAATTCTTCCCCTCGCTCCCCCTCAGACGGTCCGCAACATCGACCGCCTAGTCGAAGTTTGGAGCAAGGAACATACCCATGGCTAAAGTGAACCACATGGTCATGGGTGTACAGTCATCGGGGAAGACGACCTTCGCTGCAGCACTATGGTACCTCATCGATTCCAGGGAGCTAGATACGGTCCTCAGAAAAGGCCTACACAACGGTGACTTCCAATATCTGGAGACGATTGCTGACAATTGGGCGGCCGGATGGCAAGTGATAAGAACCCCCACTGACGCGCATGAGCCGATCCGCATCAACTTGAAGCAGCCTGGCGGTGAAGAAGACATTGATCTCAACTTCATTGATCTCTCGGGTGAAACCTTCGAACGAATTTTTGCCACACGGGCAATCGACGCTCGGGTGGAAAGTCTATTCGAGGCAATGGACGGTCTGCTCCTCTTTGTGTCTGCCATCAGAAAAAAGGACGATATGTCCATTTTAGATATCGGGCTTGCAATGCCCGAAGCTATGCCGCCTGAGGTCGAAGATGATGGAGAGGACCCGCAAGCGGAGACCCTTAAACCGGTCGAAGATCCCGAGTTTACGCCGGGAAAGACACCTCAGCAGGTTCAGATCGTTGACCTACTTCAGTCGATCGCGGATGCACCGATGGGCTTAAGACCATCGAGGATTGCAGTCATAATATCCGCTTGGGATAAGGCTCCCCCCGTCATGCCAGATATATGGCTCAAAGATAGGATGCCGCTTCTCTACCAATATCTTGCCAATCATGAACTCGCTGTTCCCTTCCGCATCTACGGCGTATCTGCACAAGGAGGAAGCCTCCCAAAAAGAGAAAAACCTGATACTCCGAGCCAACGCACCGAGCTCCTGAAGGTGAAAGTTGCCGGAGAAAGGATTAAAGTCGTGGGTCACGGCGCACGTGCACACGATCTCACTCATCCTATCCAATGGTTGAGTGGGCTAGAGGATTGATGGAACGAAACCAAGTCATTGAAATTGATCAAGCCCTTTTCGGTTACGCCGACGGGCACAGGCAGCTTGCATGTTCAACGCGGCTTCCCGCGAGTGATATGTATGAGCTTGCCTCACGATCAGACCTAGCTCCGGGCGCGCGGCTGGATCCGCAGGGGAGCTACATAACAGGCTTTAACCTGCCGGAAAGCCGCATGTTTGCTTTTGTAAAAACGTGGCTCGCCCCGGAGATGCCACGGCCTGGCTGTGTCTGGAGTCATGCATTATTGCTCCCGAAGAACTTTTTGGCGGCACAGGTTGATCTCAGTATACTCGACGCCTTCTTCCAAAGACCAGGATCCGCCGCCGACCGGCAGCCCTACGTGAATAAGCTTGAGATCCGGCGGTTCGCTAAAGGGGCGCCGGCTAATCCATCATTGGTCAAGAGGATTCTCGATGCCTATTATGAATCAAAAGATCTAACGCTCGAGACGATCTCAGAGGCCGACCTTCAGCGAGCTGTATTGGCGGTGTGGTCACAACAGTGGCCAAAGTTGCGGGCCGAGTTCGAGTTCCGAACCGCGCTCACGACTGGTGCCGTGTCGAACAAGGGTCTAAACGTACGCTTGGGGGCCGCATCGGAGCCGTCGCCCGGCAAAATCCGAGAAACGCGCTGGTTGGAGCCAGCAGTTGCTGATGCGATCGCGCAAGAAGTCACTCCGCTGAGGCGATTTCTCTGGAGATATGGAAAGGACATCGCGAAACCGCGCAGAGCCTTTATCGACCTTGTCGGCCTGTATGTAGTGGCCCAGGCCGCATCACCGGGGTTGTCGATCGAGCAGGTCGTTTCGACTTTCCAGCGATTGCCGGGGGAAAGCAATGGTGCAACTCTCAAGCGAGACATCTTGGGAGTTTCGGTGCCCCCGTTAGCACTGGTTCCGCGTACAAAGCGTGAGGATTTCGTCGCCGTCCTGCGGCGGGTACGCCCTGTCGAAAATAAAATTATGACCATAGAAGAGCTTAGAAGAAGTACCCGGTCATATGGACTTTCCGCAATCCCCCAATTTGCGCAAGAATTGGTTAGTCGCGAGGCGGAAAGCATATTGGAGTTGGATGTCGTCCTCGAAGATATAGAAGGGGCGGCTACCTTGGACGAGCTACACGATGAAAGAACACCAACTGCGTTCTCACTCCGTGTCCTTCAAAAAAGGCCGCAGTTGATTCGTGAGTTCGACCTCGCTCGGTTGCCGGCGACTGCGGCAGAACAGCTCCTGCCTTTGGTTGACGATCCGAAAGCGCTTGAATTACTGTTCGGTTGTCTGCTCCGCGTCCCTCCCTCCGATGATACTATCACTGTGATGAAGGGGCACGGGGAGCCGGCTCTCCGCGCCGCCATTAGTTCATCCATAGATCAAACTATGCACCCACAGTGGCCAATGGTTCTGCCAAAAATGGCACGTTCGTTGCTGGACGACGAACTTCTGAGATTGGAAGGCATGAGCTCGGTCAGCCATGCCTTGCTGCTGCTTGACTTTCCCAGTTTCCCAGCGGTTGCGGCAGCCAAATGGTGGGCGGCTGCAACGCGCGACGGCAAGGAGGGGATTCCATCCGATGGCACTGTCGTCATGGCCTACGTTCTGGTTCGGAGCTTTCAGGAGAGTTTGTCACGAAACATCGACCTGATCTCAATTACATTTCCCCAAGTTCGCGCTGCGGTTTTGAGCAACACACTTCCGGAAGCAGTTAGATCCTTGCTGGACGAAAAACTGCCGCGGATTTCTGAAAATTGGGATTTCAACAAGCGTTTGCTCAAGGTTCTCCGCAGAGGAACGCGTGATGGGGTCGATGTAACGCCCATCCTGCTTCATTTATCACTCTCCGACCGTGAACTGGCCTATGTTCTGGATGAGAAGTCTGAAGAGGGAATCGGATTCAATTTCACAAAGCTTTTCTGGCCTTGGCAACTCTAATGCCCAATCGGCTTCAGAACGGTTCGCGCTGCAATTTTTCTCGCCTCTTCCCTATAGTCACGCAAATCCGCCATCACAGAACCACAGGTCGGCCGCCCACGCAGAATACGCGGCCGTTCGCCAGCCGTTTCGGCGAGCATTCCTGCAGCTACTGGCTTTCGCCATTAATTCATCGCGAACAGCATTGGGCCCTCCGGCACCATGCGTTTGATGCAGAGAGTACCTTATGTTCAATAATTCCTCAGCAGATTGAGAAGCATAGAGCGCCGCAAGCTTTAGATCCTTGAAGTGATTTCGGACCCTTTGCATAAGAATTGGGTCCCAAGCCGCGACGGCTTGAACATCGAAAAGAAGAGCGCTTGGAGAGGTTGGCACGACGCTCGCTACCAACCACGTCTCGGAGTCGACGTCGTCGTAATAGGGATGAATGCCAACTTCTTCCGCAGTAGTCGGAAATCCCGCCAGTTTTGCCTTGTTGCAATCTGTACATGATGGCACCAGATTCAAAGGCGACACAGCAAGCGCCGGGTAGTGGGCCTTGGGCAGATGGTGATCCAATGTCATCACATTGCGATGTGCACAAAGGGGACAACGGCCGTTAGGCGCCGAGGCGAAAATTTCGTCGTAAACCGGGCGTCCGGGGCCCTTTGATCCTGCCATTCGCTGGGTGTAAACGGTCTCCATTTCATCCTTTGTGACTGCGACAACCGGTGCTGTCCTAGGAATGGAATGAAGGTTCTGAAGTGGTCCGGCGACGTCATATGCGGCGGACGCTGCAACAACAGCATTTTTTGCAGCGTTCAGCCGAGTTTTCAGATTGACGTTTTTGACACGGCTGATGCAGAGGGTATACGTGTCGAGTGCGCTTTGGGCTGGTTTGTCGAGTTTCAGCATCAGATGTCGTTCGCATCTCTCGCTGCGATCAAGGCCCGCACGAGAGCGCGCGCTTCACCGCCGAGTTCATTGTCAAACTTTTCGACAATCCCATTGAAGGTCGATCCGCTCTGAACCTCATCCGTAAGCAATTTGTGAAACCCAGAATGAGTTACCTCGAGGCCGAAGACCTCGCGTGTTAGGATGCCGACGTTCTCGCCAAACGTCTCGACTTCCGGTCTCTCAGCTATAGAACGCTCTCCTATCCGTCGGATCTTCCAGCAGCAATTCATTGGCACTTCTTGGAGGACCACCGGAGAGTGCGTTGCAATAACTGCCACTCCATTCCTGTTGACCAGTAGGTCCGACAACGCCCTGATGAAAGCTGACAACAAGGGCGGATGCAAATGCGCCTCGGGCTCATCGAGTAGGACAAGCGTGCGCTCTTCAACTGTCTCTACCAGTCGAGTTATTGTCAAAAGGACGATTTTGTGGCCCGAACTCAGCAAGTCGAATTTGCGCCGGGCTTCCCCTTTCACATCTTCGCTGTCGAGGTCAGAGTTTGCCAGTTCGACCACTTCCGCATCGCTAAAGACGCGATCGGTTTCCAGTGTTTCCAGGGCACGTTGCCATCTTGAGGCCCTTGCCCCCTGACGACAAACGAGCACGCTGTTTGCAAACTCTGTTGCCAATCTTGCTGGAGACTTCGGAACGAGGCGTCGATCCTTGTCCGCACTGTCGATCCGTTTCAGACCGACATAAGTATAAAGAATGCCTTCGCTTTTGTTTTGTCGGTTGGGCAGCGGCTCAAATGAGTCGAATGCACTAAAGGAGACAGATACAATGTTTGCGAAAACCTGATCTTCCAGAATATCCTCTGGATCCCCTTCAAACGATCCGACTTCGCTTGTCCTAGCGTTCGAATCGACTATTGCCCGAGTCATGTTGTTCAGCAGATGGGTCTTCCCGACTCCGTTTCGTCCAATAATTACATGCACATTTGTCGGCGGGTTTGAGCCTGGCTCAACTTCAAACTCAAAGACCGGAGGCGACACAGCGGCTCTCCGGGGTTTGGGCCCGGTATAGGAGAAGCGGTATTTTGAAAGCCGGGCGCCCCCACGCGACATGCGTGAAAATTGTCCTCGGACCGTTGCCGGCGTCACTGATCGCAAAAGCGAAACACCCGTCACACTCTCTTCGCGGGCAAGCTGAAAACGATCAAGATCAAACGCCATATCGCGCAAGCCGCGCAGAACAAAGTCGCGCGCTTCATCTCCGAGGTTGTTCAAGTCTTCATAGTAGCTGTCGTCTTGGCCAAGGGAGAAGAACTCCTCGCCGAGCTCATCGAACTCCACTGGCAACGCTGGACGTCGCTGCTCCTTCTCCATTTTGAACTGACCAATCTTGACGCCACCTATGTCATGCCGCTTTCCGTCTCCGTCAAAGACCACCAATTGATACAAGGTATTGTACTTAAACCAGTCATCCCAATTGTCGGTCAGCAGAAACGCGCAGCCCACAGCATCGGCCGGCGGCCTTACGCCATGTGCTAGAACTTTGAAGAACAAGACTTTTCCCCACTTCTAGTGGTGGCCGACGCACGAGCAGTGCACTCTTGATTGGAGCTACGAACCATCAACAGTCTCCAGCTTGGAATTCACTGATTCAGCAATTGGCTCGCGAAGGCGCTCGTGCGCAACTTCTTGTGCTTCAACGAAGAAGCTTTTACCGGAAATTCCTGCTCGATCGAAAAAAGCTTGGTTTCGCTCGCGTGCGTCATTCAAAAGCGTATCCCAGCCAATCAGCTCTATCGATCCTTTGAAACCGCTACGTGGCTGGTAAAAGCGACCTCGACCGTCTGCTGTTCGGTCCCAGGAATATGTCCAGTCATCCATTTTTCCCACAATATCGGCGACAATGAAGCAATAGAAAACTGTGTCCTCTTTCAGTTTAATGGGCCTCCCGCGTACGTCAATCTGCCCGCCGCCGAGCAGCCGACGCACATAACGCTCTACTTGATGCTGGGGATTTTCGTCGTCTGCGTAGCTCGTCCTACCTGGGCGCTTGAACTCAACGAGCAACACCCGTGACGGGTCGTCGGTCTGCCGTAGGCCGTGTACATGATCGAATATGAGAACGTCCGGCCGTTCATCACTGTCCACGGCGCTGGTCAGGTTGTAAAACTCTTCATCTGAGCTGAAATATTGCGCGAACGTCAATCTCTCGTCGATGATCCAGAGGTCATGCGACGATGCAGGCACGACCTTCCTCGCCCCATCTGCCAACGTGTTTATCCTTAAGGGGCAAATGAATGAATGCAGAATGTCCTCTCGCTGGTAACTACTATCACGCGTATCATCGCGGACTTTTTCGAGCAAGATTTCCATGAAATCCAAAACCACCTTTCGGCGAACAATATACTCCGCTAGGCTTTTCTGCTCAGTTTCCTCAATGGCTTTGCCTGCGGCTTCTATTGCAGCCGAGAAGGTGTTCACATCGACTGATGGCTCTTTAAGCCGTTCCAAAACTTTCCTAATTTTCTCGGCTTGCCGCTGATCACGCCGAAACCGTTCACGTGAAAGATGACCAAATATTGCGTCGTCATTCAACTCGCCCGATGGAAGCTTGTCCTGGAGATCATCGATGTCGCCAAACGCAACAGATGGGTACGATTCCGTTATCGCTCTGACACGCGTGCGCTGATCTTGGCGGAGAGCGGCCAATGGGGCCGCGAGAAAAGCTTCTATGTAGCAGAAGCAGACGTCGTTGACGATGTCATCCAGTACGGCGTCCTCAAACTGAAATTTGGTTCTTTCTTGGTTGACGTTCTTGTCGAGATAGGGGCCCGTCAGTACGGCATGGAAAACTCGATCGCTCTTTTCACTGAAGAACTTTAAGCCCAGCTTGCTGTCTATCTTATGAGAATGAACGGTGCGGTCATGCGCAATGAAATGGACGAAATGTGAGCCCTGCAAGTCAGCGCTGGCAATCTTGTCGCACTCCATGAGTGTGAGACTAAGCTCGCCATACTCGGCGCTTTCGATGCTCGGAATTACCTCTTTTCGATGGATAACCGAGTTGATCTCGTCCGGGTAGTGTCGTGTCTCGTCTCCACAGTGAACGGTCACTCGAGGCGACCTGGAACCGATGAATGTTGGGAGGAAATGAGATGTAAAATGTTGAAATACGTAGCTTGCCCGGCCCGGAAATTTTGCTCGATACGGATTGTCGCGTAACCCGTCGAACTCCACAAGGAAGCCGGTGTCAGTGGTCGGGTTCCCTAGGTTTTCCTCGCTGTAGTCCTGGATCTGATCTGACAACGACAAGACAAACCTGAAGCTCCTCCGCTTTACAGTCTCCCCTTCAGCGTAGACGCTGTTGACCTTTATCCCTTCAAAGCAATCCAGCCACAGAAGACGACCCACGCCCTTCCCGCCACGAGCGTACTTGTTGTCAGTATCAGTGGTAGAGAATGCTTCAAAGTTGCGTTCGTCTAAACCATTTCCGTTGTCCTCAACCACAATATTCACTGGCGCCTGCTTTCGGCCTGTGACGATGGTAACAACAACGCGGCCGTCGCGGGCCACATTCTCACGGAAACGATCCTGTGTTGAGTGGATAGAGTTGCTAACGGCTTCGAACAACGGCTGCATGGCATCAGCAGTATTCGATGGCTTCGGTAAACGATCAATTCGTTTAACGAGATTTGTTCGCAATGATGGCACAAGCTGCTCCCCAAGTAGAACACAATCTAAGCGGTAATTGAATCTCTTCGCAATCGACCTGACGCGAAGACGACAAATAAAGTTTCCTTGCGTGTTACAGAACTCCCCACGCGCGAAACCTCCCCCTGCCCGTCATCTCCCTCAAGCCGAGTTCCAAAACAATCCGCCGCGCCGCCTGCGGCGTGACCTCGAGCGTTTTTGCGACCATCTTGGCCGACACCAGCGGTTTCGCGATCACGAGCTCGACCAGCTCCGGCAGTCTTGAAGACGTCCGGCGTCCGTCCAGCTTTCGCTCCATCAGCGTTTTCGCAAGCGCCAGCCGGTCGTGTTCTTTCAGGCCTATCTCGGCGGCCGCTAAAAGACCGTGGGCGATGGCGAGCAGCCGGGTCTCCCGGTCGCGATGGCGACGGCGATCGACGGGGATGGTTTTCAGGCCGGTATTGATGGCGGCGAGATGGGCACCGGTGGTAACGCCGGTCTGGCGCAATATCGACGCGGCCAACAGCCGGCCAAGCCAAGGCGCGTGCTGGAGCACGGCAAGTTCGTTCCAGGCATCGAGGGTAATGATCGCCTGCAGCACTGCCGGCAGGTTTTCGGCTTGGCGCCACACGCCGCGCCATTCCTCCAGCCGGGCATCCTCATCCCAGTCGAGAGATCATAGACCAGCGGATCGGCCGGAGCCCGGCCGGGCTTCTTGGCTCGTTCGATCGCGGCGTCAGAGCGCGCGAGGATCGCATCGATCGCGGCATAGTCGACGCCGGGCAGATCTTTGACGTCGTTACCATCATCCCCCTCCTCTTCCGCATCGATCGCGACAGCCGCCCGTATGACTCCGGCCGTCGTAGCCTCGTCCCCGCCGGCCGACCCGATCTCCGAGGTTTTCCGCAGCGAGCGGATGCCGTCGGCAGAGAGCGGCCAATCCGGGGATTGGCCGGCGATCCGCCGACGAGTGCGCAGGACGTCGCGGGCGATTGTCAGTTCATGGGTCGGTGTGCGAATATCCCGCGTGGCGTCGTGAAGGACGAGGTCTTCCAGGTGGACGAGTTCGCCGTCGATCCACAGCGAGGCGCAGGCATCGGTGAACTGGGTGCGTTCGACGAAGCCCTGACCGACCGGTGAGCGGGCGATCCGCTCGTCGAGACGCGTGAGTGCAATGCCGGCGCGGAATGCCGGCTCCAAAAGGGCTGCCATGCTGATTTTCGCGATATCGTAAGCCATTGAAATCATGGTAAATGATTTCCTAAAGGAACTCTATATGAATATTATGGTTCCTCACATAGTATGCTTGGCGGTTGTGCGGCTAACCATCGATAAGTACCAATTATCGATGTTTAGCATCTCGCGCTTGGACTAATATATCTACGTTTCCGTATCGCGTATGAGCGAGTAATTTAAAACGTTGCTGCATTTTACGCTTCAACCAATTAAATATGCTTGAATGACCGCAAACCAGGATACGGGAAACCCACAATCAGCCTAGCTGTCACCTCGTCATTGTCGGCGACCTCATCGACACACACCAACTGCCCAACCACGTAACGGTCGCCAAATCACGCCGCCCCGCCGCCTTCGGCGACCTTCAAGACGCCGCGACTTTAAAGGCGGAAGCCCTCATCGTCTGGTTAATAGCCCTTTTCTCGGCAGCTATCGGAAAATTGAGCCTCGGATCGCGGTATCGAGCATCAATGAACCCGCCACTGCCCTCAGATACCTGCATCCCGCTCTAGAGTTCTTAAATGAGCGACGCAGGCTGCATTCACCAGATCGAGCAGCACTCCGGTGCGCTCTCCAAGCCAATTGAGAGCGTCAGGGGTGATTTCGAAATGCTTCGAATATCGGGCCTTTACATAGGCTTCGCTCAATGTGTTGAACCAGGCGCGTTCTCGATGCTGGTCACGCGGAAAGGCGTCAGCCAGGCGCCGATCTTGCTCTTCAGCGAGCGAACGGAGGAATTTGATGTTGTGTGATGGTGGCGCGTAGTTGGTCAGCGTCAGGAGTACACAGGAATAGGCCTGCTCAAGCGCTTGGTGCAATTCGAATGCAGCGACACGAAAACTGCCTTCATTTGCATAAAAACCACTTCCTTTTAAAAAAGTTTTGGCAAGCCCTATCCGGTCTTGGAAGTGCTCCTTCGCGAGCCTCAATCGATCCGTCGCTGTAAGCACGCGCGGCTCGGCCAGCGGCTCGTCATCCAGTTCGTAAAGGACGATGCCTTCCTTGCGGATGTCGGAGAAGAAATACTGCCCTTCCTTCAGATAGGTGTTCACCTCCCGCCGCGAATGCACGATGAAACTGACGGGCGTTTCCACCAAGGGATCGCGGTTCAGCCTGTCGGCTGCCTTATGCCAGAACTCGGCGAACTCGCAGAGCTTGCGATGGTTGACGATTATCAGCAGATCGAAATCCGACCGATAGCCCTTCATCGTAAACGGCTCGTCCACCCAGCCACCCTTGGCGTAGGAGCCGAAAAGAATGATCTTGAGGATACGCCCGCGTTTTTTGAAGTCGGCGGTCCCTTCCTTCAGTGCGTCTTCGAATTCCTCGTGGAGAATTTCAAGGACGCGTGCCAACTCCCGCTGCTTGCGTGGCGGCATGTGATCAAGGGAAGACTTCATCATGGGCTGCGCGGGGTTCCTGACAGGCTTTGCCTCTAAGTGATTGGGGATTCTACATGATGCGTTAAAAACGACAACCGAGTTGCTCCCCTTTTTTGTCCATGACGCAAGAGCACCCGGGCTTTCAGCTAGAGCTCCAAATGCGCGTTCTCGCGGTTGCAGCACGCAAACCGCTGAAAATACGCCTGTTGCAACACCGATCACGGTCGTCCCCCCAATGGCCTCCCTTTCATCTTCACAAAAGTTTATATTATAGTTTCCGTTTTCGACTCGCGCCGCGCTTGGCATGACCCGACAAAACGATCTAAAATTCCCTTTTTGGTTGTCTATCGGAGTGTCTGAAGACCTCTGGCTGGCGGCCGGGACGCTTAGCGGGCGGCACTTCAGGCCCAATGCGATGGTGACGGGTGATGTATATGACCTTCCAAAATGCTGCAGAGCTCGTGGAGGCTCTTAAAGATCGAGCGGCACAAAAAAATGTGGGGCCAAATGAGCTCGCGGAACAAACTGGGCTTCACAAGGGACGGATGGATTTACTCCATTCCGGCGGGTGGGAGGCGCTCACCGTGAGGGAGATCGCGAGCATCATAGAGGCTCTCGAGATCGACTTGAAAACCCTCTGAATTCGCCGCAAGCACCGCGTTCGGATGAATGAATTGCCCCGCCCACAAGCCGCTTTGGTTTTCCTTCGCGACGCTCTCCGCGATCGCATAACTGGACAGTACCACCGTCCCGGACGGACGAACGGCGGCGAAGGCGGCACCGGACGAAATCAACGCCGTCCCGACATCAATCATTTCACCGTCCAGCTCGGCCGCACACACGACGAATGTGGCGTCGTCGTTGGCCGCTCCCATCGGCTGGCAAGCGACCGTTCCCGTGGAAAAAAGCGCAGCAAGCGAGCCTATCGAACGCAAGCCGCAGTCCTCCTCTACGCCTCCGGGCGCGCGATAGGCAGTTCCTCGAAGACACGATTGCACGCCAAACAGCCTGAATTTTCGGCCTTCGTACCGCCACGTGTCACCGGTTTCAAAGGTGACCCCGGCGTGAAACGAGATCGTTTTCTCCTGGGCATCCGCCGGCGCCGACAGGAGCAGAACCATTGCAAGCGAGGCCTTAATCCGCATTCCAAAACCCCATCGATCGTGACAGCGACTGCGATGCCTCAAGGTCCGGCCGGCGGGACCGACCGTCCTGCGTGCGCCCGATCATCGCGAGGCCCAGGAAGACCATGCTGTCGTCGTCATTGACGGTCTTGAGGGGCTCGCCGTTGCCCCCGACGAGGGCGAAACATGACGCGGGGATGGTCTCGCGGTCGACGGGCGTTAAAACGAGGGTCTTGCAGAGGATGACGCTGGCGCGCCTGTTGTAGACGGCGTCGGCATAGTCGCGCGCAGCCTCGTCGCAGGTCCAGGATTGCACCCGGTTATAGATGACCTTGTCCGTGGGGCAGGCGTTAAGGCCTCGTAGGCTGAACCGTTTTCCGGAGATCGTGCGCACCATCGGTCCCTCGATCTCCACCTTCCCTTCGAGCGTCTCAGCGGAACGGTTCACAAGCCTGCCTTCGGCGTCGAAACGCTCCAATATGAATGACTTCGCCCCCTCTACCTGAAACCGGCGAAGATAGTCCGGGGATGGCTCGCGATAGGGATCCTCGCCGTTCGCGATGGCGAGCCGGATGCCTCCGATCAGGAATAGGCCGGCAAGCTTTATAACCTTGAGTTGCTTTCGCATCGTGGAGAAAATCCGTTCGAAGGTTGACAGGACAGCTTTTGGGGAATTAATTATAGTTTATTCTATCGTTTCGCAACAGGGGATGGACCAATTGAAGACAAGCCTGCTTTTCCTCCTCGCCTCCGCCCTCCCGGTCAGCGCGCAAGCCTGCGAGCCAATCGACCCGGGCAGCGTTGTGGAGCTGGTGCGGACGATCGCTACCGAAGAAAATCTGGACCCCGATCTGGCGCTCGCCGTGGCCCACGTCGAGAGCGCCGGCGGCCTGCACCAGGTCTCGGACGCGGGCGCGCTCGGCATCATGCAGCTGATGGCCGAAACCGCCGCAGACTATGGCGTAACGGACCGGTGCGATCCGCAGGAAAACATCCGCGCTGGCGTCCGCTACCTGAAGAAGCTCCACGGGGAATTCGACGATCCGCTGCTGATGCTCGCCGCCTACAATGCCGGCCCGGAGCGGGTCTACCAGAAGGGCGGCATTCCCGAGTTCAACGAGACCGCCCAGTACATCGTCAAGGTGATGAACCGCTGGACGCTGAATGCAAAGGCGTCAGCGGCACAGGAAAAGCGCGGCGGAAACCGCCATCCCCGAAAAGAGACCGTGGCGCTCGCGCCCTCCCCCTGGCGTGACCAACACGTCTGGACGGCCGAATAGCGCCGGTCCCCGAAAACTCCATCCTCCCACGATCAGAAGGACATTCGAATGAGCTTTTTCCCGATCACGCCGCGCCGGCGCGGTAAGGCCGTCCTGTCGCTGGCGCTGCTCGCGACGACGAGCGCACTCATTCCAGAACTCGCCTACGCGCAATCGGCCGCACCCGTCGAAGGCATCCTCGAATGGTTCGTCGGCGTCCTGCAAGGCAGCGTGGCCCGCTCGCTCGCCATCATCGCCGTCTGCTTCCTCGGCTTCCTGTTCCTGACCGGCCGCATGGCCTGGCAGGGCGCTATCTCGATTGTCATCGGCATTGCGATCATCTTCGGCGCTGCGGAGCTGGTGGACGCCATGAAGGCGGCAGGGGGTGTCTGAGATGCGTGACGATGCGCCCGATGTCGAACCGCTCATCCAGCCGCTGACCCGGCCGCCGACATATTTCGGGGTGGACATCATCGTGTTCGTGGTGAACGGCATCTTCGGGATCGTGCTCTTCATCGCATCCTCGAGCTTTCTGGCGCCACTAGCCGTTCTGCCGGTCCATTTCATCGGGCTCTACCTCTGTCAGCGGGATATCCACATCGTTCGCGTGGCGGAGGTGTTTCTTTCGATGCGCCGCGCGATCGGCAACCGGCGCTTCTGGAAAGCGGGGAGCTATGCCCCATGAACATCGTCGATCACGATCTTAAATTCGGGCGCGAGCGCGCCCGCGATCTGGGGATCGGCACGCACGTTCCCTACCTTCGCCATGTCGATGAGGAGACCATTGTCACAAAGTCCGGGCTGCTGCTGCAGGTAATCCGGCTTTCCGGCCTGCCCTACCAGACCATGGACCAGGCGGAGATTAACGCGCGTCTTGCCAACCGCAACATGACGGTTCGTTCGCTCGGCTCATCACGCTTCGCGCTCTATGCCACCATTATCCGGCGCAAGATCGCACCCGCCATCGATGGCGAATTCGACAATCCGTTCGCCGACGAGCTGAACGCCCGCTACATGGACGGCCTGCGGCACCGGACGATGTTCGTGAACGAACTGTACCTGACGGTGATCCGACGCCCGATGACCGGCCGCGCCGGCAAGGTCGACCGGATGTTCGACATGTTCCGGATGGCGGACAACGAGATCGAGGCCAGGGGGGAGGCCCTCCGCGATCTCAAGGATATGGTCTCGGGCATTGTCGGCGATTTCCGCACCTATCGCCCGGAGATACTCTCCTGCGTCACCCGCGATGGCGCTCTCTATTCCGAACCGGCCGAATTCTTCGCGAAAATCCTCGCCGCCGGCGAGGTACGGGTGATGCCCCTGCCCCGCATGTCGCTTGCCGACTATGTCGGAACCGGTCGCATCATGTTCGGCCGCAAGGCGACGGAGGTGTGGTCGGCCAACGGTGCGACGTCGAAGGTCGCCGCCATGGTGTCGATCAAGGAATACCCGCCGATGACAACGCCCGGCCAGCTCGACGGTCTGCTGCGTCTCCCCTACGAGTTCATTCTCACCCATTCCTTTGCGCCGGAAGACCGCACCACGGTCACAGAGGCGATCGCCACGATCACCCGGCAAATCTCCAATTCCGACGATGGCGGCACGGCCGTCGAGGACGATATCGAGACGGCGCGTGATCGGCTGGCATCCGGCGAGGTGGTGTTCGGCAAGCACCATATGACCGTCGCGGTCCTCGAGCGCGACCTATCTCGGCTGAACCGGGCCGTGGCCGACGTCACCGCCGAACTGGCGCGCATGGGCGTCGTCGCTGTGCGCGAAGACCTCAATCAGGAAGCGGCATGGTGGGCGCAATTGCCGACGAATTTTTCCTATATTGCCCGGCAGGGACTGATCTCGTCGGTGAACTTCGCCGGCCTGTTTTCCGCGCATAATTTTCCGTCCGGCCAGGCACACAAAGTCCACTGGGGACTGCCGATCTCGCTCCTGGAGACGACCAGTCAGACGGCCTACTTCTTCAATTTTCATGAGGCGGATGTCGGCAACTTCACCGTCATCGGCCCGACCGGATCGGGCAAGACCGTCACCCTCTCCTTCCTGCTCGCCCAGGGGATGCGCGTCGAGCCACGGCCGCGCTGCGTGTTCATCGACAAAGACCGCGGCGGCGAGATTTTCGTCCGCGCCATGGGAGGCCGGTATGAGCGGCTATCGCCGGGAGAACCGACCGGCTTCGCGCCGTTGCAGCTCGAGGACACCCCCGCCAACCGGAGCTTTGGCAAGACCCTGGTCTCCTATCTCGTCACTCCTTCGGACCGGGTGCTCAATGCCGAGGAGATGGCGGTCATCTCCGATGCGGTCGACAGCATCTATACGGATTTCGAGCGGTCGCAGCGCCGGCTCGACATGCTGGCCGAGGCGATGCGCGGGCGGATGCGGTCGGGGATCGGCGATCTGGCCGACCGGCTGAAGGAATGGACCACGGGCGACAAGGGCTGGCTGTTCAACAACGCCACGGACCAGCTCGACTTCGCCGGCTCCGTCATCGGCTTCGACATGACGGCGATCCTCTCCGACAAGCGTACCCGTTCGGCGGCGCTGCTATACATGTTTCACCGCATCGAGGAGATCCTCGATGGCCGTCCCTCGATGATCTTTCTCGACGAGGGCTGGCGGCTGCTCGATGACGAGGTGTTCTCGGGCTTCATCAAGGACTGGCTCAAAACCATCCGCAAGATGAACGGCGTCGTCGGGTTTGGCACGCAATCGGCGGCCGACGTCGTGCGCTCCGACCTGCGCAACACGATCATCGAGCAGACGATGACCAACATCTTCTTCCCCAATGCCTCCGCCGACGAGGAAAGCTACCGCAACGCGTTCGGCCTGTCGGAGAAAGAGTTCCGGTTCGTTAAACAGGCCGACAAGGCCAGCCGTACCTTTCTCATCAAGCATGCGCAGGATTCGATCATCGCCAGGCTCGACCTCTCTGCGATGCCCGATCTGGTGAAGGTGCTCTCCGGGCGGCCGGAGACGGTGCGCGAGTGCCAGGTGCTGCGCGAGACCTACGGCGATGCGCCGGAGGCGTGGCTCCCCCATTTCTGCGGCTGGACAATCCCGGAGGTGACCGATGCGTAGAGCGATCATTCTCCTCCTGTCCGCGACAATGGCCGGAGCGCCGACGCCGCCGGCGTTCGCAGATATTCCGGTCAAAGACGACGATGTGGTGGACAAGCGTGCCGAGGACGAGGCGCACTCGAAGAAGGATACGCAAACGCAGTCCGGCCAGTTCGAAAAGCAGGAGATCACCAACTGCAACATCTCACGGAAGGAAAAGAACCGGCGTCTCTATCGTTCGCCGGCACGGGCCGTGAACGAGGATGCCGATAACGTCGAGTTGATCAAGCACTATGCCGAGAAGCACAATGTGCCCGTCGGCCTCGCATTGGCAGTCGCTCATGCCGAGTCCGGGATTTCGACGTGCTCGGGTTCGCCCACCGGCGTCAAGGGCGTGATGCAGCTGACGAAGCGGACCGGTAAGGGCATGGGCTTCGACCGCGACATCAACGAGGAGAACATCGAGGGCGGCGTCAAATATCTCGGCATGGGCGTCAACAAATGCGGCAGCACCGACTATGCCTGCCTTGCGTCCTGGTACAACGGATCGACCGCGGCCGAGCAAAACAATTGGGCCGGAAAGGTTGGCCGGAACCACGCCTGGTTCAACAGCTACGCTGGCGGCTCGAACATCGAGGATATCTCCTCGCCCTCGTATAAATCCTATGTCGACTATGGCTCGGGCGCGACGCGCAGCTCGAACAGCGCTGCGACCGGCGCGGTCGACCGGGCCGTTTCCGGGATCGACGCGAGCGCGGCGCGCGTTCAGGAGGCGGGCCGGCGCATCGATGCGCTGTCGGGCTCCGTCGGTGCCTCCGAGATCTATCAGGATGCCTGGGACGACAACACGCAGGCGCGCGCCGTCAATGCCGAGCTTCTGAACAACCTGATCACCGCCCGCAACCTGTTCAACGAGCTGCTGCAGGCGCGCATGCAGATGCGGCTTTCGAAAACGTCCGAGACCGCCAAGACCCTGAAGTCCGATAGCAAGGTCAATCCCTATAGCTGCGATCCGGTAATCCTGGAGGCGGTGAAGGTGCCGCGCGAGGATTGGCCGCGTTGCGCGATCATCGCGGCCACCGACGCCGACAGCGAAATCTTCTCGTCCGGCGGCTCGGATCGCTCGGTCAGTGACAATCTCTCATCCATCCAGAACGCCGCCAACGCGGCCGATTAAGAGGGTTCCCCATGAACAAGCTTCTCGTTGTCACCGCCGCCCTTGTCTTCTCGACGCCGGCGCTCGCGGACATTCCGGTGATCGACAACACCAATCTCGCCATCGCCAAGAAGAATGCCGAGAACACCGGCGAGATCATGAAGACCAACACCACGCTTCTCGTCAACTGAGATCAGATTTTTCCGGAAAGCCCCGCTAATTTGCCTTCCGATGCATTGAGGAGGAGACGCTGATGCTGGAACCGGCTTTGACGCCAGAAACCCTGGCCCGCCTTAAGGAACTGGAACGGCAGGTTCTGTGGCATGCCTGCTGGATGATCCACAATGCCAACCATCTGCGCGAAAAGGGCGAGGTGAAGGTCGGCGGTCATCAGGCCTCGTCGGCATCGCTCGCCTCCATCATGACCGCGCTTTATTTCTATGTGCTCAGGCCGGAAGACCGTGTCGCCGTCAAGCCGCATGCCTCGCCGGTCTTCCACGGCATCCAGTATCTCATGGGCAACCAGACGCGCGAGAAGCTGGAGAATTTCCGCGGCTTCGGCGGCGCGCAATCCTATCCGAGCCGCACCAAGGATATCGACGACGTCGATTTCTCCACCGGCTCTGTCGGACTGGGCGTGGCGATCACCGCCTTCGCCTCCATCGTGCAGGACTACATCGCCGCCAAAGCCTGGTCGAAGGACCGACCGCAGGGGCGGATGATCGCGCTGGTCGGCGACGCCGAACTCGACGAGGGCAACATCTACGAATGTCTTCAGGAGGGTTGGAAACACGACCTGCGCAACACCTGGTGGGTGATCGACTATAACAGGCAAAGCCTCGACGGCGTGGTGCGCGAAGGCCTCTGGCAGCGCATCGAGGGCATATTCACCGCCTTCGGCTGGGACGTGAAGGTGCTGAAATACGGCGCCCTCCAGGAGGCGGCCTTCCGGGAGCCGGGCGGGGCCGCATTGCGCGACTGGATCGACCGCTGCCCGAACCAGCTCTATTCGGCACTGACCTTCCAAGGGGGGGCTGCCTGGCGCAAGCGGCTGACCGACGAGATCGGCCATGAACCGGGTGTTGCCGGCCTGCTCTCCGCCCGTAGCGACGAGGCGCTTTCCGACCTCATGAACAATCTCGGCGGGCATTGCCTGGAAACGCTGATCCGCACCTTCGAGGGCATCGATCACGACCGGCCGACCGTCTTCGTCGCCTATACGATCAAGGGTTGGGGCACGCCGCTTGCCGGTCACAAGGACAACCATGCCGGCCTGATGACCAAGGCGCAGATGGAACTGTTCCAGAGCCGCGTCGGCGTCACGCCCGGCCGGGAATGGGAGACGTTCGGCGCGGTATCCTCACCCGAACCGGTGCGGGCATTCCTGAAGACCGTGCCGTTCTTCGCCAAGGGCACCCGGCGATTCTCCTCCCCGGCCCTGCCATCATCAGGTCCCGTCTTTCTCGACGATCGCGAATTGTCGACCCAGGCCGGTTTCGGCAAGGTTCTCGATGCGCTGGCAAAACGCGACGACGCCCTTTCGGCACGCATCGTCACCACCGCGCCGGACGTCACGGTCTCAACCAATCTCGGCCCCTGGGTCAACCGGCGCGGCCTCTTCGCCCGAGAGCGGCAGGCCGATACGTTCCGCGACGAACAGGTGCCCTCGGTCCAAAAATGGGAATTCGGCCCGGCCGGCCAGCATATCGAGCTTGGCATTGCCGAAATGAACCTCTTCCTGCTGCTCGGCGCCGCCGGCCTGTCACATTCGCTGTTCGGCGAGCGCCTGCTGCCGATCGGCACCGTCTACGATCCCTTCGTGGCGCGCGGCCTCGATGCGTTGAACTATGCCTGCTACCAGGATGCGCGCTTCATGATCGTCGGCACGCCCTCAGGCGTGACGCTGGCGCCGGAGGGCGGCGCTCACCAGTCCATCGGCTCGCAGCTGATCGGCATGAGCCAGGACGGTCTGGCGAGTTTCGAGCCCGCCTATCTCGACGAGCTGTCCGTCATCATGGACTGGTCCTTCGACTACATGCAGCGCGACGGCGAAGGCACGCATGACACGCGCACCTGGTTGCGCGACGGCACCGGCGGCTCGGTCTATCTACGTCTGACGACGCGGCCGCTGGAGCAGATCGCGCTGCGCCGTGAGGATCCTGTGTTCCGGCAGGGCGTGATCGACGGCGCCTACTGGTTGCGCGCGCCCTCCGCCCGCACCCGCATCGTGCTTGCCTATCAGGGCTGCGTCGCGCCGGAAGTGCTGATGGCGGCCGGAAGGCTGGCCGAGCGCCACGGCGATATCGCCGTACTCGCCGTCACCTCCGCCGACCGTCTGAATGCCGGCTGGACGGCGGCGCAGCGCGCCCGCCGGCAGGGCGACACCACCGCCCGCAGCCATATCGAGGCGCTGCTTAACACCGTCTCGCGCAGTGCCAGCCTGATTACCGTCACCGACGGGCACCCGGCAACGCTCGGCTGGCTGGGATCCGTGGAAGGCCACAAGACGATCTCGCTCGGCGTCGAGCACTTCGGCCAGACCGGCACCATCGACGATCTCTATGCCCATTTCGGCATCGATACCCAGGCGATCATCGAGGCGGCGGATGCCGTCGCGCGACGGGATGCCGGCCCGCTGCGGGCCAGCACCGGCTGATACCGCCGGAAAACAGCGATCAAAAAGGGCGGTGTCGATGGCGCCGCCCTTTTCGTTTCACGACGATCAGGTCTCGTCGAAGAGATAGAGAGGATTGAGCTTCACGCGCTGCGCCACCGTAATCGACCGATAGGTCTTGATGATCGGGCAACGGCGCATGAATTCGCGGGTCACCTCGCGGAACTCGTCCGTGTCGGCGACGGTGATGCAGGCGAGGATATCCGTATCGCCGGTGATGACGTCGCAGCAGGACAACCCTTCGCACCAAAATGGTGCGGCGAATGCTTTTGCTTTCCGCTGATATGCGATCTTTGAATTTCAGGCTATGCGCGATGCATTATAAGACATCATAGTTCGATCTTGATGCAGCATAAAGCATCGTCTTGAAGAACGATGAGTCTTTGATATCATAAACGACATCAAAGAGTAGAAATGATGCAGAAATAGACATCAATGAAATATGAGAACCAAGCGATACTGGGCGTGATCGAAACGTGGCTCGGGCGTTAGACCGAAAGCGCCGCAAAGGAAGCCTGCGCCGAGTTCGGCGATAAGCTCTCCATGGTATATGCCTCGTACGAAGCTGGCGGAAACATTGCTTGAAAGTCGCGCTCTGTAGGCTGACTACTCGTTGCTCATAAGCAGAAGATGTCGGCTGCTGCAATGCAGATAGCTGAAAAAATGTGTGGGCGCATCGGTCGTAGCGCGTAGCCATGCGCCGCCAGTCCTTGAGCCTGGCGAAGAGGTTCTCGACCTTGTGGCGCTGGAATAAAGCGCCTTGATGATCTTGAAGCTATCGCACAATTGCTCCTTGAGCCGTTGTTCCCAGCGCCCAAGGGCATACGCCTGCTCGGCGTCACGATATCGTCTTTTCATTGACGACGAGGAAACTGCGGCGGACCAATTGGCGTTGCAAATCTAGCCGCGCCCCAGTGTGTAGTCGAAATCCGGATGCGGCGCTTTACATTGCAAACGCAGCGCGCCGCGACGCGCGGAAATTGTCGGTCATTCGGAGGAGCCATGTGCAACGATTATCGCCTGATGGTCGAACTGGCCTCGGTCATCGAGGAGTTCGAGCACCTGAAGATCAAGATCCGCTTTCCCGAGGGGCGTCCCAACATCGAGGCGCGCGAAGATATTAAGATCACCGATCATGCGCCGATTGTGCGGACGATAGAAGGCGAGCGCGACGTCGGCGAACTTGTCCAACGGCGGTGGAGTTGGCCGAGCCCGACCAGAAAGCCGGTCTACAACTTTCGCTCCGAAGGCCGCGAGTTCACCTCCAACCGATGCCTCATTGTCGCCGATGGCTTCTACGAGTTCACGACACCCGCTGACCCGAAAAAGAAACGCAAGGACAAGTGGCTGTTCCGGAAAGTGGACGAGCCGATCTTTGCGATTGCCGGCATATGGCGTGATACAGAGAATGTTGGTGAGGCTTACACCATGCTCACGATGGAGCCAGGGCCAGACATCGCGCCCTATCACGACCGCCAGATCGTCATCCTCGAGCGCGAAAGCTGGGCCGATTGGCTCGATCCCTCGGTGTCCGCTAAGCCTCTCATCAAGCCGCTGCCGGCCGGATCCCTTTCGGTGGAGCAGATCGGTTGATCCCCTTCCTTATGTTCAATTAGGTTCGCCCATACACGGCGCGTGGCATACCAAAAAACCGGAACGAACCTGCCCCTCTAGGCATTTCTCCGCCATCGGATGCTAGATCGCCGCCCGCTCCTCAGTGGGGATATCGTCTTGGAGCCATACAGGAGAGCCTCATGAACGCAAAAATTCCTCCGTCACAGCATCCGACAACCGGAACTGATGTCGCGCTGGAATGCGCGCAGGCAATTGACGGCGCAGTGCGCGACCTTGTCGATCAAGCCATCGGCGCTGGTTGGCCGCCCGAGGCGGCATTTGAGGCGGTCAAGCGCGCCGCAGATCGCCAGGCAATGGCCTACAATGAAGATCCCGATCCGGCAGACGACCCAAGCGAAGTTCGCCCGCGAACGAGCTTCTCGTTGGCGCCGTTCTGAGCGCAAGTATTCCAGTCCTTAAGGAGAAACGTCAGCCGCGCGACCCGGAAGGTGTCCCTGAAAGCCACAAAGAGCCAGCCAGCAAGATGACCTATCTTGCCGGCCGGACTATCCTGATCCTATCCTGCTCTGGACTAGGAGGATCAGCATGTTTAGAGCGGGGCATTCTGGGTCTTCATGGGGGTGCTGTTCTTTGCGGTCGCGGGTTCCGTCGTCCTCCAGCTTATCCAGCTTGTCCGGTTCTTCATGTGAGAGGCACCCGATGTGCAACCTCTACAATGTCAGGATCACGCAGGACGTTGGCGTACGCCGAAGACCCTGACCGGGCAAACGATCCACTTAGGGTTAGTCGTCCTTCTGGAAACCGATCACCGGACGCGCCGCGTCAGCCGCCGCGGCCCCAACATAGACAACTCGAAATTCATCGGACGTTCAGAACCGAGGCCGGGCTCCGGCGGCGCCTCCTGTAGATTGACCATTTGATCCATTGCTAATGCCGGCATAAGCGCGCAAGGTGGTTGTTCCAGCAGCTATCATTACGGGCGCTGCTGTTTGAGGGCTGGCTACCCTGGCCCCAAATGAAGGAGGACGACATGTCTTCCACGATCTACCCCTTCCAGAACCGTCAAATGATCACCGAGATGGCCTCCCACTTCGCGGTTGGAGCCAGCTTGATCATGGTCGTTTACGTCCTCACAGAGGGGTGGCTATGGTAATCCTGCCCTTTAAAGCGCCACGGGCAGCCGAGAACCTCGATTACGGTACCTCGTTTGAACGCAGGAAAGCCCGCGATATCGCGCGCCTTGTAGAAGGCGCGGTGGGACGTTTTTCCGAGGCGAAAAAGCCACTTCGCTGCGAAGCTCTCAATATCTGGGACGATGAAGCGGGTTTGTGAGCCCGCATGCTTTGGCCGCGAAGTCGGTACCCGGCGGGTAGTAGCCCGCCGGGTACCGACTGATTGCTATGTGGCGGCTGAACACCTACATAACGTCAATGGTTTAGGCGCGCCGCCTGGCGCTTATGCCTCACCTCCATCCTTAGGAAAACATCATGGCACAATCGAAAGACGCGTCAGCGTCCGCTCAGAATTATGATGCCAAGACATTGGCAAAGAAGCACCGGATTTCCGTCGAGGATGCCACGAGCATTCTTTCTCACTACGGCGATGACCGCAAAGCGGCGGACAAGGCCGCGCGTCGCATAGCGGTTTAACGCAAACCGGCGCGCTCCACCAACGGGACACGCCGTTTCTTCGGCTCAGAATTTGCAGCGGGGCGCGGTGAAGCTCGCCCCGTGGCCCGGCGTGTGCTCCCTCGCTCTAGGCTGAAAGACCGAGCTTTTCTCTAGGGAGGCTTCGGTCATAGCAAGCGATCACCCGGGCCGCGTGGGATCAGGCTGCGCAACCATTCGTCTCTTCCGTGACCGTGCCGACCGCCTTGCCTCGCGCAGTTCCTCGATGGTGGGGATCCACCAACCCCGCTGACGCTCATGTTCCCCCGGCTCTACCTTCGACGGCCACGTACGAACCAGGTCTTCGAGCGAGGGAACGCGCCAAACTCCCCAGACGCGGTCATCGGGATATTCAGGATAGAGACCGTTAACCTCACCTGGATCGACGAGTTCACCGGTGATGTCGTCCAAGACGATGATGCCATAGGTCTCCGTTGCAATTGCTCTGCCCAGTGGCGGCAGATCCTCGGCCGGAAGCGGGATGCGCCTTCGCATGCGCTCGGCTGCCCGGCGGCGGGCTATTCTTTCATAATCGGTACCTTTGCGCGCTTCGGCGCGCTTGCGCCTTTCCTCTGGCTCGCAGCGCTGCGCCTCCGCTTCAATGGCCCGCCAGTGATCGACAAGATCGTCATATGAAGAAAAGGGCACGCGCCAGGCCTTTTCGGCGCCGTCCCAGCGGACGAAGGGAACTTGCCGGATTTCCTCGACGAGTTTGCGCGAATAGGGCGTCCTTAAACGAAACCCGTCCATGTCGATGCTGAGATAGGGGCTGAGGATGGGCTCGAAGGCATAGGCGTCCCTCCCCTTCGCTTCGGCATAGGGGTCGACACGAGATTGCTCCCTCGCTATCCAGCGATCGATGCGCTGTTGGGCCGTCTTGCCAGGGACCATCCACGCCTTGCGTCTGTCGCTCCAGCGAGCGCGCGGGAACGTCTCGCGAAACCGCTGCACCGTCATCCGGTCGAACGGGAACGCGACGGAGGCATGCTCGCCGTCCTCTTCGGCCTTATGCCCGATCTCGCGTTCCTCGTCCATGCGATCACCGTGTGCTCGCGGTAGCAGTCACTCAGTGCTTTGTATGCCGATCGCCGCGATCGCCCTCGCCGGGCTTGGCCTCGGTTTTCGCCTTCTGGCGGCGGTCAGCAGACAGGGACCGGCCCACATCGACGCTTTCCTTGAACTGACCCTTCTCGTCACGGCGGACATAGCGCTTGTCTGTTCCGGTATCGATGGTTTCACGCTTGGTCATTGCAATATCCTTTACGGTTGTGGCCGGGAAGAACGCACGGAGGGGCAAGAAAGATGCAGCGAATCAAGGACATATTGCAGACTCGCATTGAGGGAGGCGCGCGGCCGCTAAGTTATTGATTTCCGATTCATTTTTGAATCGGAACAAATTCCCGAGTGATTCGCTTGACTCGCTTTGGTTGCGTCGGTTCGGGAGTTTCGAGATGGCCCAGCGTGCTCAGTGGAAAGGCTTCATCAAATTTGGCGAGGTTGCCTGCGGCGTCGGTCTCTACGCCGCCGCCAGCACCTCCGAGCGCATCTCGTTCCATACGATCAACAAAAAGACGGGCAATCGGGTCAACCGGATCTTCGTCGACAGCGACACCGGCAAGGAGGTCGAGCGCGAGGACCAGACCAAGGGCTTCGAGATCGAGAATGGCCAATACATCATGATCGATCCCGAGGAGGTCGCGGCCACGATACCGGAGAGCGACAAGACGCTAACGGTCGAAGCCTTCATCCCCTGCTCCGATGTCGACGACGTTTATTTCGACAAGCCGTATTATCTCGTCCCGACCGACCGGGTCTCTTCCGATGCCTTCACCGCGCTGCGCGATGCCATGGAGAAATCCAAAGTCGCTGCGGTCGCACGCACCGTCCTGTTCCGCCGGATGCGCACTGTCTTGATCCGCACGCACGGCAAGGGGCTGATCGCCACGACCATGCAATACGATTACGAGGTTCGCTCCTCGGACAAGGCGTTCGAGGAGATGCCGAAGCTGAAGATCAAGGGCGAGATGCTCGATCTCGCCAAGCATATCATTGCCACGAAGAAGGGCTCATTCGATCCAGCCGAATTCGACGATCGGTACGAAGCGGCGGTCGCCGAGCTGGTGAAGGCGAAGATCGAAGGCAAGGCCTTGCCAAAGCGCAAGGAGGTCAAGGTCTCGAAACCCGACGATTTGCTGGCGGCATTGCGCGAGAGCGCGAAGATGCTCAAGGCCGGCAACGACGAGCCGAAGCGCGCAGCTGGGAACGTGAACAAGGGCACCGGTCGCAAGCTAGCGGCGCGGACTGCGGCGTCGAAGGCGCGCAGTTCGGCACCCGCGCATCGTAAAGCGGGCTGAGGAGAGGTACCATGGCGCCACGTCCCTACTGGAAAGGCTATCTAAAACTCTCGCTCGTCACCTGCCCCGTCTCGATGTCGCCGGCGACGTCGGAGAGCGAGAAGGTCCGCTTTCACACGTTGAACAGGCAGACCGGCAACCGCGTGGTCTCGCAATATGTCGATGCGGTCACGCGTAAACCGGTGAAGGACGACGATGAGGTGAAGGGTTATGCCCGCGGCGAGAACGACTACGTGCTCCTCACCGACGACGATCTCGACGCCGTGGCGCTGGACACGGTCAAGACCATCGACATCGAGAAATTCGTTCCGCGCGACAGCATCGAATGGATTTATCTGGAAAAGCCGCATTATCTGGTCCCGGACGATCCCGTCGGCCACGAGGCCTTCGCCGTTATCCGCGATGCAATGGCGGCCGATAAGGTCTATGGCGTCTCGCGGCTTGTGATCGGCCGGCGCGAGCGCGCCGTCGTGCTTGAACCGCGCGGCGAAGGGATCGTCGTCTGGACATTGCGTTTCGGTGACGAAGTGCGACCGGAGAAAGACTACTTCGAGGATATCGACGACAGGTCAGATCCAGATCTCGTCCCGCTGGTGCAGACGTTCATCAAGCAGCACACGAGCGAATGGACGCCCGACTTGGTCACCGATCCCGTTCAGGAGGCTCTCCTCGACATCATCGCCAAAAAGAAGAAGGCGCTGAGACCGGCGAAGAAGGGGAAGACCAAGGGCGACGAACGTCCGTCGGGTGGCAATGTGATCGATATCATGGACGCGCTGCGCAAGAGCCTGGCCGCCGGCGAAAAAGGCAAGCGCGCATCCTGAAACTGTTACGGAAGATACCTATGTTCGATCTCTGTCGCACGCGAAATGGGCACCGATGAAAAAACGCCGATCCGCCATTCCTCTGTATGACGAGTCGCGCGAGACCTTGCAGTCCCGTCCGATCCGCAAACGCGACCCCGAGCAGCCGAGCCTGCCGTTTGATCCGATGCCTGACCGCGTCGAGCCCTGTCTTGCCCTGCTCCGACCGACGCCGCCGGAAGGCCCTGACTGGCTCTACGAACTCAAATGGGACGGATACCGCCTGGCGATCCATATCGAGCCGAAAGGCGTGCGGATCATCACGCGCGGCGGGCACGACTGGACCCATCGCTTTCCGAAGATTGCTGATGCCGCCAGCAAACTTGGGGTGGGGACCGCTATCCTCGATGGCGAGGCCGTGGTTCTCAACAAGGCGGGGCATTCCGATTTCGGGGCGCTGCAGCGCTCGCTTGGCGGGCGCGGCGGCAAGCGCGCCTCGACCGAAGCGGTGTTCTTTGCCTTCGACCTGCTCTATTTCGACGGCCACGATCTGACCAGGACCGAGCTTGCCGTTCGCAGGCATCTGCTTGAGGACTTCCTCGACGGGTCGGTCGGCGCGGTGCAGCTCTCGGAAGAAGCCCATGGGGACGGAGCCGCGCTACTCGCAAACGCCTGCACGATGGGGCTTGAAGGCATCATCGCGAAACATCGCGATCGTCCTTATCGATCCGGCCGCACCGGCGACTGGATCAAGATCAAGTGCATCCAGAGCGAGAGCTTCATAATCGTCGGCTATGAGTTTTCGGAATCCGCTCGCGGCGGCATTGGAAGCCTAATGATGGCGGCGCGCAAGGGCGACGGCTGGGTGTCGGTAGGTTCGGTCGGGACGGGCTTCAAGGCCGCCGACGCCGAATATCTGCGCAAGACGCTCGACAAGCTCAAGACCCAAAAGCCGGTCGTGCCGCTAAAGGGCAAGAACTACGTCTTCGCCCAGCCGACGCTCATCGCCGAGATCGAGTTTAGAGGCTGGACCGACGACGGCAACCTGCGCCATGCCTCATACAAGGGGCTGCGCGACGTTCAGGACAATGCCGCGGTGTTCGATATGGCCTCGATTTCCCAGAGTGGCTGATCATGCCCTGCGGTCGAGATCGGCGTGATCGAGTCCGAAGTGATCGAGCACGAGCTGCAAGTTGCGCCGGTTGGATTTAAAATAGACGTCGAAGACGTCGCCGAGCACCGGCACGCTTCCCGCAACCGTATCGAAGCCAACATTGAGCAGCATCTTGAAGAGCAGTTCCTTCGGGACGCCGAGACGGCGCGCCTCGTTGACGATGAAAAGGCTGACAGCGGCGGCGCCGAAGTCGCCGATGCCGGGGATAAGGCCAAGAACGGAGTCGGCGCCAAGCGAGACGCCCGTGCCCGGAATTCGCAAGGCCGTATCCATCAACTTGGCCAAGCCGCGTATCCGGCGAAGACGCATCAAGTGATCGATTGGGACGTCAGGCTTCATGCCGGATCGCGATCCCCTGCCCTGTCTCACACTCATGCAGCGGCCTTCTGCTTGCCGAGCCGCTTGATGGCCTGCTCCAGCGGACGCTGCCCGTCACAATAATCTTCCCAGGCGGTCATTTTCTTCAACAGCGCAGGCACTGTGCGGATCGTGAAGCGCTTCGGATCGAGATCGGATTTGAGCTGAGTCCAGGTGAGCGGCATCGACACGGTGGCCCCGGGCCGCGCGCGCGGCGAAAGTGGCGCCACGGCGGTCGCCATGCGATCGTTGCGCAGGTAGTCGAGAAAAATCCGCCCGCCGCGCAGGCTCTTGGTCATCTTGATCAGATAGAGGTCCGGATTGTCGCGGGCCATCTCTTGGCAGACGTCATGAGCAAAGCCCTTGGCCTCGGCCCAGGACAGCGGCTTGCGTTTGTTGATGGCGAGCGGTGTGACGACATGCAGCCCTTTGCCGCCGGTGGTCTTGCAGAAGCTGATCAAACCGAGATCGTCCAGCCGGTCGCGAATCTCGCGCGCGGCGGCGACAACCGTGGAGAAATCCACGTCAGGGCCGGGATCCAGATCGAAGACGAGGCGGCCCGGCACTTCCGGTTGGCCGGGCTCGCAGTTCCAGGGATGCAGTTCGATGCCACCGATCTGGGCGATAGCGATCAGCCCTTCGACGCGATCGACCTGAAGATACGGCTTCTTGTCGCCGAAGACCTTGACCAGTTCCAGGAGGTTCGACGTGCCGGGCATGGCGTGCCGCTGGAAGAACTGCTCGCCGCCGATCCCGTCGGGCGCGCGGATGATCGAACACGGACGACCCTTCACGTGATCGATCAGCCAGGAACCGACGGCCTCGTGATAATGGGCGAGATCTTCCTTGGTAACCGGCTCATCATCGCCGGCGTCCGGCCAGAGCGGTTTGTCCGGATTGGAGATGAGCACGCCCATGACCTCGGCTTTCGCGCCCTTGCGGCGGATGGGCTTCTCCTTTGCGACGGCCGCCGGCTCTGGTGTCTCGGTCTTCGCGGGCGAAGCCGGTTTTTCGGCCTCGACCTCCGCCGCCGGTTTATCTTCCCGCAGGCCCTTGAAGGCGGCTTGGCGCACAAGGCCGTCCGCAGTCCAGCCGGCGAACTCGATCTCGGCGACGAGTTCGGGTTTCAGCCAGACGACATCCTTCTCCCTCTTTGGCGCGCCGATCCCGGTAAAGGGAGATGTGTCTGTCTCCACGGCTTTCAGCTTGGGCAGCAGCGTCCCGACGGTCTTGGCGCCATAGCCCGTTCCCACCCGGCCAACGTAGACGAAATGGTTTCCGCGGTTGACGCCTACAAGCAAGGAGCGGAATTTGCCGTTCGTCTTGGCGTAGCCGCCGATCACGACCTCATGGCCGGCGCGGCATTTTGATTTCGCCCAGGTGTCGGTGCGGCCGGATCGATACGGCGCGTCCGCCTGCTTGGAAACGATACCCTCCAGCGAAAGTTTGCAGGCGGAACGCAGCACCGCATCGCCCCCGGTCTCGAAATGCTCAACGAAGCGCAGGTGTGGATCATCGGTGGCATCTACGAGAAGATCTTGCAGCCGCGATTTCCGCTCGGTGAGCGGTTTTTCCCGCAAATCCTCCCCACCGTCAAACAACAGGTCGAAGGCGAAATAGACGAGGTTGCCGGTGTTCTTCTCCGACAGTGCCGCCTGTAGTGCGGCGAAGTCAGGGGCGCCATTGTCGTCGAGGGCGCATATCTCGCCGTCGATGATACAGTCGGGAAACGACGTGGCAGCCTCGGCGATCTCGGGATATTTGGCGGTCCAGTCGAGGCCCTTGCGGGTCTTCAGCGTGGCCTTCCCGTCGGCGACCCGCATCTGGATGCGATAGCCGTCGAACTTGATCTCGTGAAGCCAGTTGTCCCCGGCGGGCGGCCGTTCCAGCGTCTCGCAAAGCTGCGGCGGGATGAATTCGGGCAGGTCGGCGGCCGTGGAGGTCGCAACCTTTTTGTCAGGCCGGTTTTTCTTGCGTTCCTCGGCGGCGAGGCCGTGCTTGCTATCCCAGACGGCATCTGCCTCGACATCGCCGCTCGCCGTCATGAATGGCCTCGGCTTGCGGCCCTTGCCGGCGGCGATCTGATCCATCGTGCGCCCCGATGCGACGGAGGTCATGTTCTCGTCGAGAATGGCCGCGCCGTTCTCCTCGACGGAATGGTCGTCATGGTGCTTGATCAGCAGCCAGTTGGTGCGCTTGCCGCCGTCGCGGTCGTGACGCATCCGAACCAGCACGAAGCTTCCGTGTAGCCGCTTGCCGTGCAGCACGAACTTGAAGTCGCCCTTCTTCAGCGCCTCCTCCGGCGACTTGCTGCCCTCCGGCTCCCAATAGCCCCGATCCCAGAGCATGACCGTCCCACCGCCGTACTGGCCTTTTGGGATAGTGCCTTCAAAATCGCCATAGTCGAGCGGATGGTCTTCCACCTCGACGGCCAGACGCTTGTCGCTCGGATCGAGCGACGGCCCCTTGGTTACCGCCCAGGATTTGAAGACACCGTCGAGTTCGAGTCGGAGATCGTAATGGAGCCGGGTGGCATCATGCTTCTGGATGACGAAGCGCAGTCGGTTCGACGCCTTGACTTCTGTCGATCCGCTCGGTTCCTGCGTCTGCTTGAAATCCCGCTTATTCTTGTAGTTTGAGAGCTTGTCAGCCGCCATAATCGACCTCGATCCATCTCGCGTTGCCGGTAGCCGTCGAACGACCCGCCGCGTCAAAACGAGAACCCCGCGCAAAGGATTCTTGTTCCGCGCGCCGGCCACGATGTTCAGTTGCGCGTGCCGCGTCCGGCGAATATCCTCGCAGCTGGCGAAACGCCGTTCAACTTACGAGGACGACATGGCAACGGGCACGGTCAAATTTTTCAATCAGGACAAAGGTTTTGGGTTCATCACGCCCGACGATGGCGGGCAGGATGTCTTTGTCCATGTCTCCGGCGTGATCTCCGGCGGGCCGCTGCGCGACGGTTCGAAGGTCAGCTATGACCTGGGCCAGGACCGCAAGACCGGAAAGTCGAAAGCGGAAAACGTTCGCGCAATCTGATCGACCCAGGCAAAGGGCGGCGGCTAGTCGATGCCGCCGCCGAGCAAGTCGAGGGTGACCGGATCCCGTTCGTCGGCAAAGAAGTCCGCCAGAGCCAGACGAAACCTCTCACCCTCCTCACCGGCAAGCTTACCGAACAGCGTCATCGACGCCGCCTTTCAATGCCAATGTGGTCGGCGCGGCTGCGAGTAGCACGGCGACGGGCACCGTAATTGCCGACGCGCTGAGCGCCACTGCCGCCGCAAGCCTGATCAAGCGTGCCCGCCTCGCGCGGCGGGGATCCCATTCATACGCCATACCCAGTCCCTCCGAACTTCAGAACAGCATGCGGAACGGCCAGAGTCCATCCCTCGAGCCGCTCCGTTGCAAAGCATATGCCGATGTCTCGCGGGAACATGTCCCATCCATCTCCAGTTTAGTGACCACGCCGCCGGAAGCGAGGTCAGCGGCTGCCCGGAGGCTTTGCTATCAACTTGACCTCGTGGAGATTGGACATGGCGAGCAATGCGTTGAAAGCCCTATTGGGCGTATTGGCTGTGGCGGGCTATCAGAACCGTGACAAGATCGCGGAGATGCTCAAGAGCCTGCGCGCGCCTTCGCAACCCGGTCCCGATGGCCGGCCGCAGACTGGCGGCCTCGGAGATCTACTCGGTGGTTTAACCGGGGGCGGCTCGCAGGGGGGCTTGGGCGGGCTCGGCGGTCTCTTCGGAGGTGGGATTAGAGGCGGCGGCTTGGCTGGCGGACTGGGCGAGTTGCTCAAGGAATTCCAAGAAAAAGGCCACGGCGACACCGTGCACTCTTGGGTCCAACCAGGCGAAAATAAGCCCATCGACGACAGGCAGCTATCCGAGGTTCTCGGACCTGAAATCCTCAATGATCTTTCCGCGCGGACCGGATTGTCGGCGGATGAAATCCTCAGCCGCCTCAGCCGCGATTTGCCGACGGCCGTTGACGATCTGACCCCGCATGGTCAGTTGCCGTCCGACGAGGAGGAAACCGTCGCACCGTCGTCCGTACCGTCGGTTAGGCCTACCATCGTATGAAGACAGCCGCGGGAAACCAATAGGCGAGCCTATACAATAGCATGCCTTTTTGGGTTATCCTCGGGGACATCCTGTCGAAACCTGTCGGGCTTCAACTGCGCAGATTATCCAACTAGATTGAACGAAGATCCTTCCCTGACTCTCGTGCAAGTGAATGGGCTGGAGCTTTTGGAAGCGCTCGATACGGTGACTTGAACACAGCTTGGTGACGGCTGACCTGAGCGGTTTCGTCTATTCTCTAATGGGTGTCCGGACCGATCCAGCCGCCTTTCCGCGCCAGAAGAAGGGACGCCGAAAGTGAGCCTGGCCGTCGTTGTCAGGTGTAATCAGGAGGACGTCACGTGAGAAGGGAACCCGGGTCGGGCCGTGGTAGCGGGCTTTATCATCAACGGCGGACAGGGAGTGGAGGGTCACCTTGGACGAGAATGGCCAAAACGGATCATCCGTTCGGAAGTCCTCTGGGGCTCACACCATGCATCGTGCCGTCAGTCTTCGCCCTATCTTTCGCAGCATTAGCTACGGTGCAAGCCGGCAGGAAAAAAACGAGCGCCTCGATGCTCGTCTCGAATCTTCGGACAGGGACAACTACGGAGAAGCGATCGTAGGGGGGTCAGCGCAGCCCGAAGAACGATAGGATGGCGATCACGATGACGATCAGGCCTACGATGTAGATAATTCTGTTCATGATACCCTCTAGCTGGGTTGCTCTACATTCAATCGGTGTCCTGAACGGGGATGGCTCAAAAAAGTTCCATCTTCTCAGAAGTTCAGGACCCATTTCCAAGGCCGGCGCCAAACCTAAGTCGCATCCGCTAGCTAAAGGTTTCACGGAAAAAAAACTCCGCGCTCTCGTATTGCCGATAACCCATCGCTTTCCCAGATGCGTGTCGCCAAAGCCGTGCGTCGCGCTTGAATTGACAAGCGCAAAAATCGCTCCAACTCAAGGAGATGACTAGGGTAAGCTCGGCGCTGAGCCGCACGCGTTGGATGGCTGGACTGATAAACAGGATGCCTCGGCGAAAACGCCGGCGTCGGCTTAGCCCTGTTTCATCTCTCAGTAGCTTCTGGGGCTTGATGTGGGCCTATTGGCTCTCAGAGCGCTGGCGGGAGGCCTGGATCCTGACATTCGCCATTCTGCTGCTCACCGGCCTGTCGGCGCAAGCCAGCGTCTGGTTCGCCCTGACGTCCGGCGAACTCATCAACAAGATCGCCTACTTCCATCATCCAACGGCGCCGACGACACCTTCGGCGCTGCTGGCCACTGCGGCGACGCTCGCCGCGATCGCGATCGTACGGGATGCCGGCTTCACGGCGGTTCGCCACTTCCTTTCCACGACACTTCACCGAAAATGGCGCGATTGGCTCGACAAGCGCTTCAACCAGGCCCTGCTTGATAGCAATCACACGCATTTCCATCTGCAGCAAAGCGGATGCGATGGCGCCGGCTCGGTCGTGGCGCCGCCGGACAATATCGATCAGCGGGTGCAGGAATCGATCAAGGGCATGACGGGCGGTGCGATCGGGCTTGCCATGGGTATCGCCGGGGTCATCCTGTCGCTTGTCTTCGTCGGAAGCAAGCTTATCGAGACGTCGAGCCCCGTGCGGGGGCTTGGATTCCTTGGAAGCTACGGGACGGCATGCCTGACATTCCTGGCAATCGCGATCTATGTGCCACTCAACACCTATATCGCAGCAAAACTCGGCGGCATGCTCCAGCATCTTTCGGTGCGAATGCTGGGAGCCGAGGGCAGCTACCGGACGGAATTCAACGTCCTGCTGCACCGTAGCTTCCACATCGCCGTCCTCGGGGGTGAGAAGGTTCAGAAAGACGTCAATACACGTCGATACAAGGAGATCGACAACACCTGGGCCAGCCTCAACCGGGTGACGGCCAGCTATATGGGCTTCGAACTGGTGCATAATTTCCTAGGCTCGCGCATCGTCGCCTACGCGCCCGGCCTTCTGCCGTATGTTGACAACAGGATCAGCCTGCAGAACTACGTGACCGGCGCGGAACTGGCGACCGCCCTCATCAACGAGTGTTCCTGGTTCATCCATGTCATGCCCGATATCGCGACACTGAGGGCCAATGCCCGGCGCATCACAGAGCTCGCGGCCGCGATTGATAGCGTACAGAAACCGCAGGAATTCTACGCGCGATCAGGGCCTTCGGAGTTCCGGTACACGACGCAGCCGGCCGCAAGCGGCCTCGCCGTGAATTCGCTCGAACTCCTGCACGCGCAGGAACGCCAACCCTTCCTGACCGCCGAAAACCTGCGGTTCCTCCCGGCCGAATGGACGCTGATGGTCGGCGATTCCGGCAGCGGCAAGACCTCGCTTCTCAAGGCGGTAAACGGGCTTTGGGCGCATGGCCGTGGCACGATCATGATGCCGGAGAAGGTGCCAAGCCTATACGCCGCGCAGGACGTCAAACTTCAGGCCGTCCCGCTGAAGGACCTCGTCTGCCTGCCGGAGTCCGCAGACGAGCATTCCGACGCCAGCGTCGCCGCGGCCCTGGACAAAGCTGGGCTCGGAGAATTCGCGCAGGACCTTTCGAATGAAGGACGCGACGGCCAGAAATGGGATCACCTTCTATCCGGTGGCGAGAAGCAGAAGCTCGTCCTTGCCAGGATCCTCCTCCTTCAGCCCGGTCTCCTGTTCCTCGATGAAGCCACGAGCGCGCTCGACGGCCAGGCGGTCCAGGCGTTCCACCAAGCGATCAAGGACCATTGCCCAAGGGCGACCGTAATCGCCGTCATGCACGACGTGGCGTCGATCCTATCGGAAAGCGGTGAGGAGTTCTTCGGCAGCGTTCTGTCTATCGACAACGGTGTGGCGACAACCATGTCGATTGCAGCGTGGCGCCAGCGTCTCGTGGACACCAAAACCGACCCCTGAAGAATTGCGCCTAACAATCACACCGCCTGATATTTTATAACCAATTCGTCGCACGAAGGAGGCGCTGCGGACGCGCTCAGTTGCATCATGAATGCGACCCTTAAGAAGAGTGGGGCACATGTCTCAAGCCTGTCGAATGGCGGCGGCATACTTCGGCATGTTGATGGCGTGGTCACGAGCCCGGAGGAACAAAGGACAGTCTGGCCGGTTTGATTGGCGCGGTCGTCATGTAACCCTCCTGGCGCCCCTCGACCGCATGAAAGGCCGCTCGTCGCTGTGCGGCCTTTCGTTTGGACACGATCCTACGTTTCCTGCCTGTCTTGCCAGCCTAGCCTTCGGCAGTGTTCCTCAGCCGCCTGCACCGCGTCGCGCTGGTTCTGGAATGGACCTTCGAGGTAATGCGAGCGCCCTCGGAATTCGACAAAGACACCCTTCTTCAAGACGTCATAGATGACCTGCATTCCACTCTCGTACTTCATTCCTCTGCGCCTCCGTCCCTTCCAGGCGGGTTTTCTGTCAAAGCGTGATTCCTACGGATCGTTGATCAGAATGGTTCACACCAACGTCACTTTGGGCATGCTTTGTTGCGAAGCCGTTCGCAAACTCCTATTTTCGTCGGAGGTTCCCTATCAGTAGGCACAGGGAAGCGCAGACGGAGAGTAAGATGAGCGCGGGAGTTTTCGGGCCGTCAGAACTTGCAGACATGCGTGACGTTTTCGATGAAATTACCTCGCGGCCATGGTTTAGCCGCGACCCGGATGCGCGCGAAGCCTTCGCAAAGTATCTACTCGACGCGTACCCCGGTGGTACTTTCAATGCGACCACTGATAAGCCGCTGCTTGAGAAAACGGCAAGAGCGCACTACGGGCGCGACAGCGGTAACGCCTAGACCGCGCGCGCCGCTCCAGGGCTGCCCGTTGGACGATTGCCCTAGCTCCAGTTAATCGCGCAAACCTCACGGAGGGTAAAATGAACAGCGAAACTTCCGATGAGCCTGTTAATCACGGAGCAAAGGCGCGCCGCCGTACCGGCTCGCGAGGGGCGACCTGAAAGCCATCATTTTCCGACGCAACACTTTCGGCCACCTCACTAATTTCGCTGCGATATCTTCTTGACGGCGCCCTTCGCCCGGCATCTTCTCCGCGTCAAGGCGGGATGATATCGGCCACCGCAGGAGTGTCGAGTTTCAAAGCAACTGTAGGGAATAACTCTACCTGAGGTGAGAGACTGGGCGGGCTGTCTGGTGCTCTCCCGCCGGGAGAATGAAGCAAGACTACCACTCGCTTCCGAGCACTACTTGGTGAAGGTTTCGGCCGGTTTCGGGCCCGTGGATCCCTTTCGGCGTTAGGACCCAGCATCCTCTCACTCCCCTTATGGCCTTCACGGGTCAAAACCTTGCCCGTCGTGCTGCCCTACCGGCTGGCGACAGTTGGATTGCAGCTACAGACACCCCTACTCCGCGTGTGTTTCAATCTGAGACCGGCGAGAGGCGTCGTTAACGTCGCTTCAGCAAGAGGAATTGAACCTCAGACGCGCTGCTCCAGTTTGGAGCGGATGAGAGATGAAAAGCCCGCATCCATCCGCATAAGACCTCATCGTAATCTCTGGCTCGATCCCGCCAGGGAGGAGATCATGGTGCTCGTCACTGCCGGGCCCCTCGCGGTAGCGCTCGTCGCCTTGTCGCTCACTTCAGCTTCCTGGTCATAGGTTCCAGCCGATCCTAGCCAGTTCAGAGGGACGGCCTAGCCGGCGTATTCGGGTCGGCCAGGCCTGCGGAGCATCAGGAAGGAACGGCAAAGACGAAACCTCAACCTTCACGACTGCAGCGGTACCGGGCACGGCGTTCGCCAGAACCGCCTCGTCAGGTTTGACCACCAAGCCCTGTCCAAACGGCTCTATCGGTCCACGGGGAATGAAGATATCGTCGCCGATCTAAGCGAACTGATCTTCTCTGACCTTGGTTCACTACACAATGCATAGTGAAAACGACGGCGATCTCAGTAGGCCCATTTCGGTCTCACCAGCGTGTCGGTCGAGCACCATCGCCTACAGGATACCAAGAAATTCTTGGACCATGAACTAGCCCACCCGTGCCTGGACGGATGGGCTTACTTCTAAGGCGCCGAACGGCTTAGAACTCTTGCCAGTCGGTCTTTGCGGCAAGCGCCGTATTGCCGGAGAAGGCCGTACCGACCTTTTGCTTAAGGGCGCGGGCAGGCGACGCATACGCCGACTCCGTGCCGCGGGCGGGGCGAGCCGATGCGGTCGGGCTTGCGCCGGCCAGTCGGAAGCGCACAACGAGGTCACGCAGCCGCACGGCCTCATTGGCGAGCGTGTTGGAGGCGGCGTTCGACTGTTCCACCATCGCCGCGTTCTGCTGCGTCGTTTGGTCCATGGAGTTGACGGCGGTGTTCACCTCCGCCAGACCGACGGACTGCTCCTTTGCAGAGGTCGCGATCGACTCCATATGGGCATTGATCTCGACGATGAAGCCACTGATCGTCTTGAGGGCCGAGCCGGCATCGCGGACCAGCTTCACGCCGTTTTCGACTTCCGAAGACGAGTTGTGAATAAGCCCCTTGATCTCCTTGGCGGCCTGAGCCGAACGCTGGGCGAGCTCACGCACTTCCTGTGCGACAACGGCGAAACCCTTGCCGGCTTCACCCGCACGCGCTGCCTCGACACCGGCATTGAGCGCCAGGAGATTGGTCTGGAAGGCAATCTCGTCGATCACGCCAATGATGTTGGAAATCTGCTGGGAGCTTTCCTCGATCTTGCGCATGGCCTCTTCCGCGTGGGAAACCACCTGGGCGGATTCCGCGGCCGACCGGTTGGCCTGGCTCGCCACACTCTTGGCTTCATCCGTGCGTTTGCTGGAATTGGCGACATTGACGGTGATCTCGTCGAGCGCCGCTGCGGTTTCCTCCAGCGAGGCCGCCTGCTGTTCGGTGCGCTTGGAAAGATCGTCCGTCCCGGCCGCGATTTCCCGCGTTCCGGTGTCGAGCGTCGAAATCGAGTCCGAGATTTCCGAAAGCGTCGTGCCGAGCTGCGCGACGGACTGGTTGAAGTCATGGCGCAGCGCCTCGAAATCCGGTGCGAAGGTCTCGTTGATCTGGAAGGCGAGGTCGCCGGAGGCAAGGCGCTTCAGGCCGGCGGCAAGGCCCGACGTTGCGACGCGAAGGCGCTCGGCGGCGTCGGATTCCGCCTGTTCCTGCAGCATGATGCGCTCGGCTTCCGCGCGTTTGCGGTTCTCCGCCGCCTCCTGTTCCAGCCGCCGATTGGCAATGGCGCCCTGGCGGAAGACTTCCAGCGCCTTGCCCATGTCGCCGATTTCGTCATCCTTTTTCGCAAGGCCGATCTCGGTGTCGAGCTGGCCGTCCGCCACGTCGCCCATCGAACGGCGCAGCTTGTCCATGCCGCCGATGATGCGCTTGAATGTGACGTAGCCGACAATGGCGAGCATCAACGCGAGCATCGACATGGCGGCGATGGTGAGCATCCAGAAAAATGCCGCGCGCGCATTCGCTTCATCGATGGCGCCCTGCGTGCGTTGGTCGAGCTTTACGAAGAAGGCGTCGACCGGCTTCATGATCCCGGCTTTGAACGTGTGGTACTCGGGCGAATTGAGCATGGTCGAGGCCTTTTCCCTGGCCTCCGGCCCGAGCGTGGCGGCGTTGTCGACGAGGGTCATCGCCTCGGTCTCGATCTTGACCAGCGCGTCGGAGCGCTTGCCCGCCTCGTCCAGGAGCGCAAATTCCTCATCCGTGAAACCGGCCCGCTTCATGAGGTCTTGCATGGAAATGGCAGCGCCGTCGGGGCGGGGTTTGGCTTCGCCACCCGCAACGAAGTCCCAATAGATGCGGTGATAGTCCTTCGGTCGCGGCCGCGTACCGTTCCGGATCTCAATCACGGCATTGTACTGTTCCTTGAACGACGAGTCTCCCGTTTGCGCATAGGTGCGCACCAGACGGGTCAGGTCATCGGAGGACTGGCGGAAGTTGTCGGCGAGGAGATACGACTTGTACTTCTGATCGTAGGCGTTCGTAACGTCGCCCGCAGCGCCGGCGTAGCTCCAAAGGCTGCCGACGAGACCAGCAATTGTTATCCCCGTGACCGAAGCCAGGACGATGAATTGGCTCTTGATTCTCATAATGGATGTGTCCTGCCGTGGGCATACGCTGTTCTGGCGCTCGAACTCATTTCTGGCGTCAAGAAGCCATGCCGCACCTAAGTGCGATATCCAGCGTCATAGCCGGAGAGACTGCAGGAATAGTATAGAATGCTTATTGAATCGCTAAAGTGCCGATTTCGTCCAGATTTTTCTCTCTTGGTGGCATCGAAAATCTTGTGATTGATTTCTTATTTTCAACCTATTTCTGGTTTAACTCAACTTGTGGTGTATTTTTTCTTTCTATCCCAGTAATCTGATCGAAGGATGGAGATTTTAGGGAACTTTGCTTGTTTTTTTCTTGAATAGCTGAAAACGCCGATCGCCTGAAAGTTGCATAAATACAGTGACAAGGATTTGCGTAAGGGCGTAAATTTATGATCACCAATCGACTGGAGTGCTTCAATCTCCCGAACCGGCCGGATACATCCTGTTTCGCGAAGGTTTGGCGATGAGGAGAAACACAGGTAAACCCTATTATTCAGGATGTGCGCGACTTCTGAAGCCGCCAGCATACCGGCTACTGATGCGCATTGTTTTCGACGGCTGCCTTCAACGTCGACAGGGCGGCCAACGGCCGTCGATAGAACCGAGTATTTGTTGGTGTCGAGGCGGATGATGCAGGCTTTGGATATTGGCGCTGGCACGCAATGGAAGCCATCGAACGACTCCACATAGTACACGAGGCTGCCTCGGTCGGGTTCGAACTCTGCCAGGTCGTCTGTCCCGTCTGTTCTGGATGGGTATGAGCCTTGGCATAGGCAATGCATTTATCCAGTAGCCAGACATTAGTTTTCCCAGGCTTTTGGTCCTGAGACCTGCGAAGAAGCGTTCCGCACGGGGCCGAACTGGTTCTCGACCTGTCCTTTCACGTCATCATTGTTCTTTGCCGATCACGCAGTCCTCCCAGACGGTCGTGCATGTCCTCACTACGGGCATGTTGCTATGACGCTTGATCGCGCCCGCTCGAGTGGAATAACTTATCGGCATGGCCGAATGGCAATTAGAATGCCTCGAAATTGACGAGGCTTTTCGTCTACATGTCGAATTCGACTTCCGTTTCCACGTCCTTGAGCGAATCTCGGTGCACGAGCAAATCCGTAGACTTCAGATACCCGCCGATCTGTGGCGAACGGTGGTATTCGCTTTGAGAGACAAGGGCTGGCATCTCGACATGGGCGGTGGCCTCGATCATTCGTGGGCCGTGCTCGAGCGAAATGGCATGCGCATCGAAATGGAATACGATATCTGGTCGGAGGGCGCGATGGTTATGGACGCGGCCGCCGTGGCAAAAATAACAGCCGATCTCCCAGTCGTTCTCATAAGGCACTTAGAGCTGCCTTAGATCAAGGGATGTGGCTGAGGCGTGTGAACCGAGCGGTCCTTGGCTGTCATTGGTGCGCCGTTCCGAGGCCTGCGAAAAGCATCAGCCCCGCTGCGCTACCACGGCTGCAGCCACGATCAACAAGACGAAGAGCCCAGCTGACGCTAACGCAATACCCAGAATGGCTAACCAGGTCCGCGCCCTGCCGAGGCTCGGCCCATCGCCATCAGTTGTCCTTGACCAGAGATATGTCAAAACGCCGAAGACAACCGGCGTGCCGCCTCCGACGGCTATGGCCATCGTGCTCTCAGGAGCCGTATTTTGCCAGATCGCCGAGAATAGATAGACGCCGGCAACGCTCCCCAGGATCAGGGAACCAAGAACGAGGAGAATACGCATCGCACGCCTTCGTATATGAGACCAGCGCGTTCATACCGTGCAAGCTCATTCTCAACCAGCTCTCTCCATGCCTAGGCGTCATGCCCGCCCCTGAGCAATGTCGTAATAAGCATTGGACGCGGCACTACGCGGTTTGATCATCGGATTCATCGTCGGCGTGCCTCTAGGGACGCGAGCCTCACTTTCCCAGCGTCGTCTCATATACAACTGAAATGTCAATCGGCGCGGAATATTGGGTCCTTATCCGCGTCCAATGCACCTCCGACGCTCGATCGCCGATTACATGAGTTTCTAGCCGCCGGAACCCGCAGATGGGGTGGGCCGGAAGGATCAAGTGTCATGAACCGCCTTGGCCGGCAAGCAATCTTCATTGCCCTCCCGGCCAGCGCGGTAATCTATTCCGGAATGTGGATGGTGGGAAACTGGAGGAACAAAGGGTGAGCGGCCGGTTTGAGGTCGTCGTGTTCCCTCCTGCCGCGCCCTCGACCGCACGAAAGGCCGCTCATCACTGTGCGGCCTTTCGTTTGTCGACCCGTATGACACACCTCTCCTGTCGCGGGAGGTTTACAATAAGGCCTTCAATGGTAAGCACGCGTTCAGATGGAAAGGCGCGCAGCTGCTCCAGCAACCGCGCGCCCTCGTGTTGGAAACGGAGAGGCTGTTTCCATAAACGGAGTTAGCGCGCCCTCCCCCGTGATCAAGCGGTCAGTGCGGAAGACTTCCGCCGCCATTCGCGCGATTCTCCTGCACAAGCCGGCGTAGCGCTGGCAGCCGAACTCCATGCGTTGACCTTCCGCGTAGCTGTGCGCGTTGCCTGATATCGAATGAGCGGCGTGTTTCGTCGCCATCATGGGTTGTCCGTCTGGACGGTCGCCCTATCTCCCGTCGCTCCTGGACATCCAGCGGAGGGAAAAATGAACAGCGAAAGTTCCGATGAGCCGATTCAGCACGGAACACAAATGCGCCGCCGTGCCGGCTCGCTTTGGGGCGACCTCAACGAAACGAAGAAGGTCGTCGAAGCGATGATTGAGGCAGAGCGACGAGCGCGGCACCAAAAGACCCTGGCGTTGCGTGCTCTGCGCCTCGCTCAGGCGAGTTCCGAGAAGCCTAGGGAACCGAAAGAGCGGTAGACGCATTTTTCTTTGCTGCATTGGTCTTAACTTTGCCCCGCCTTCGGGCGGGGTGCTTTGTTTGTGTGGGAAAGATGACTGATAACGGCTACCCGGATCTCCGCGAGGCGTTTTCGGTCGGCGCCGGTGATTTGCGTCGCCGCCTCCGCGCCGCGTAACGGCACGCCTATTGCCGCGCGAAGCAACCGCGGCGAGATACCGTCCGCTGGAGGACCGGCGCAGACCTCGAGGCGAGCGATGAGCCTTACTGGGCCAGCTATGCGGCCGACGAGGCCTTTTGGATACTCTCGCCGCTAGCCGTCGCTCAGATTTGGCAATCTCTGAGTAACGCGAGCCGTAGTTCACTTGTCACACGAGGCATTTCCGAAGCCGCCGACGAGGCGGTCGTTTTTATCCCCACCGGTTGAGCCGGATACAAGAAAGTATAGGTGGATTTCACGGGTTGACTTCCCCTAACGAGTAAGGGAACCTTACCATATCACTAGCGAGGCAATTTCCCTTATGCCGCACCGCACTAAGCACGAGGCCGAGCTTCGTTTATCCATGGGCGTGGCGCGCGTCGCTCTCCACCAAGGAAAATCTCCGCGTCAAGGGCTGCAAGCCGTTCGGGACCACATCGCGCTGTTGCGAGTCTTGGACAGCAACGGAACGACTTCACGCGAGGTGAAAAACTCGGACGGCGAAAAGAGTGACCGCTCTAAGACAAGAGCGCGGCCGTAGTCCGGCCCAACCCACCTGCGGCCTCTTTTCTGTCGAGCTGGGCTGAACAAATCATCGCCATCTCGATAAAGTACGTCAGTTCGACATCCCGTTCACGGGCCTGTGCTGCCAGCTGACGAAGCATCTGTGTGATTTAGCTTTCACCCGCTGCCGTCTTGTTCAGAACAGGATTGGTGGCCTGTGCGACTTTCTTACTCATGATTTCCCCCTCAAGAGTTGACCAGTGTCACAACCATAACGGTACCACAAAGACGGCTTCGTACAATTCTAATTAATGAGTAATGAAAGTTTACACCTATTTTGCGAGTTCCCCGCTTACGCACAACCAGTTCATCTGCGAGGGCGCTTAGTCCTTTAAACCCTCTCGGCGCCAGCACCCGTTCGAAGAACCGGTGCTTTTCGCCGGAGCTTTTACAACTGCCCATGAGAGATTTGCCCGCTAGTATTGCAGCACAGATCACAATATCAAGGAAGCGCGAAGACGATCTCGCACGTCGCGTAACCCGCGCCGAATCCATCCGGGGTCTATGCCATAGCAGAGGCCTCTAACGGTGTCGCAGAATTCCCTAATGACGACGATCCGGAATTCGGCGCGGTCAAACTTCAATCCGAGAACAGGCGGCCCGCCATCCCTTTTTTTGCATTTAGGATCCCTAGAGCGGCATGCCGATCACGTTCAATCGGCATCGACGCCGATACGCTATAACCGAGATTGCCAGTGGTATGGAGCGCAACCCATTCAAAGGCGAGAAGAAGCAGATGCCGGGTCGAAGGCTGCGGTGTTTTCGACCGCCGCTGGATTTTCGAAAAGGTCTTCGGACGTGACCACAAAACCGTCGGTACGGACATTACGCGCAAGGCAGTCCGCATAGAGAGCGTCAGCTTCCCTGTGAACAGACCATATGGTTTGTAGCGAAAAACCGACCCGGCCCTCCTGCATCGCCCGTTCTACAGTATTTGCCCGTATTCGCTTGCTCCCCTCTAGAAAACAGCGGCGACTATAAGCCCGCGGTTGCTGCGTAGTCGTTACTCGGCCATTTCCGAATCGGTCTCGTCGGACAGACGCGCTTCGCGAATCTGATCAATCTTTCCGACTGCGGCACCAACGCCCAGTATGGACTTTGCCTCATCGAGCGTCGCATCCGTCACGACGCCGTCTTTGGTGAAACCGGCGAGCGCGTCGCGTAAGGCCTCATCACTCAGCTCGGGATCGGTCGAGATTGTACCAACACCATTTGCCGCTTCGAACTCGGCGTAGGCGAGAGCATAGGCGGCGACCGCCGTCATGCGCGGATCCTTCGAATTGAGATAGGCGTGGAAGTTGCGGTTGAGAGACCGCAACCCCGGCGTTTTCGCCAGGTCATCGGTCACCGAAGATTTCGCAGCCCTCGTCTTGGTGCTATCGGCCTTTCCACGGTGCCCTTTTTGCGAGGACTTACCCTTCTCTCCTGCCTTTCCGGGCGAGGATTTGCCGCTTGCTGCCCCATGGCTCCCCCCATGGCCGCCACCGTTTCCGCCGTGTATGGGACCTCTGTTCGAAGGCCGTAGGACTTTAGGCTGGCTTGGTGGAAGCCGAGACTACCGCCGCCAATTAACCTCTGGACACTCCCCGACGATCGAGGCCTTCACACAGCCAATGATCTACGCTCACCAGAAGACCTCAGCAGAACTGAAGGCGCTGATGGACAGTGGACAGACGGCAGCACCGCTGTCGACAGGGATGTCCGGCGCGACGCCGTCGACGTGTTCAAGGGCTACTGCAGCCGCTGAAGCCAGCCGTGAGCGAGAGTGCCTACGCCGTCCCTCAGTGATCGCTCCTTCAAAATGATCATTGGTACTGCGCGGGAGGCACCCCATTGCCGACCGGCACAGGTGATACCGATGGATTACCTCTCCCAAGGGCGTTCGGACGCTCGAGCGCGCGCGGAATAAAAGCACGTGCCATCCTCCATAGCCCTGAACCGACCAACATTTTGCGACGCGGCTCTTGAAACCGAGATTTTCCAGAACGAAATCGTTTGCTGCCAGCCGCTGAACAGGGCTGGTCTTGCTGGGAGCGCCGTCTTTCGGTGCTCCGTACCCATGTTGCTTCAAGGAGGATATGGCTATGGCATCCTATGATTATGCACCGCTCTTCCGGTCGAGCGTCGGCTTCGACCGGGTCTTCAATCTCCTGGAAAATGCGCAGCGTGCCCGCTCCATCAGCGACTGGCCGCCCTACGATATCGTCAAGACGGGTGACAACGCATACCGGATCTCGATCGCTGTCGCCGGCTTCGCTCATGGCGACCTGGACATCACGTTTCAGTCCAATCTCCTGACAGTAATCGGTAAAAGGCAGGAGACGCCTGCCGAAGGCTATCTGCATCGCGGCATTGCCGCCCGGCCCTTCGAGCACCGTTTCGAACTCGCCGATCATGTCAGGGTAGAGGGCGCGGACCTGAACGACGGGCTGCTGTCGATCGACCTGGTTCGGGAAATTCCCGAGGAGATGAAACCGCGGAAAATCTCCATCGAGACGACCCCGAGCCTTGTAGGGACGGCCGCTCCGGCGCAGATCGAGGCGCAGAGAGCCGCATAAAGACATGTCAGTGATAGCGGGCGCCGGCACGACGGCGCCCGTCGACGTTCCGGGTTGGAAAGGAGCGCGTGATGAAACCCGATATGTTCAAAGAACCCGTTTCCATTCTCATTGGTCTTGGTTTCCCAATACAGGTTCGTTCCGTCACCGAAGCCTACCGGCATCTCGTTGAATGGCGGTCCCCTTCAAGGGGCGCCGCGCATTCGATCGCCCTTAATGCCTGCAAGGCGGCCCTGCGCGGCGAGGTCGACGCGGAGACCGTGCGCGGGCTCTTTACCGCCTTCGCAGAAAGGCACGATCTGCTGGCGCCCGACAATGGCATTGTTGTTGCAGCCCGTTCACGGCGCGACCGGGATCCTCACATTGCGTGAGGCGGCCGGATGATCGACGCCGAGCCGCCTCGCGCCGCATTGCGCGACGCCGCAGTGATGATCCGCAACCTGGGAGGCCGTGTCGATCGACAAGCCGGCGGTTGAGTGGCAGGACCGTGGATATCGCAGACAACCGGGTCGCGGGATGAGTTGAAGGCAATCGGCGCCGCCGAGCGTGGGGCGGAAGCCGTTATTGCCGCGTTGCGCGTGGCAGTAGGGCAACTGGCACCATGATGACGGCATAGTGCGTCGTAGGACCGGTCCCACATGAAGGAAACCCTGGCGCTTGCTTGCACGACGAAAGCCCGCCGCGCCTGACCGCCGTTCGATCCCACAACCGCCGGGACGTATCGCGGATCCGGTCTGCTCGAACGGTTTCCTGTCCGGGCTCCGACGCCCGGCGCAGCCCGCACTCGGATGATTGATGGTCGCGGTGGGGGTCGCTGGCTGAGGTATCGACGACGCCTCATGCGCTCGGTCACGTCCTGGGTGAAGGATCGCTCCTTGAGCGGTTTACCCATCTAAGTAGCAAGGTCCCGCTGCTGGGAGGCATTCCGTTACGGTGCTGCACTATGCCGAAGCGATTGCCAAAACGCCCAGCAAGCGCCGCGTTACCTAAGAGATGCCGATGACCGGGCGTGACGGCGCGGTCGTCTGGAAGACAGCGTCGGATTTTGATTCCAACCGCATTCTCGACTGTTTCGCTATCGAAGGCGGAGCCAACGCAGTCGAGGCGATCGCAAGCGCCTACTGGAACTAGGCGCGACGGTATCGTTGGTTGGGCTCAGTGCTACCTGTTCGACACTCGGGACATCATGTCTTCGCGTGGACTATCTTGAACGACATTTTTTAGCGGTGCTGCGCAGAGTCGCCGAAAGCGTCCGTGGATCAACAGCACGATCGCTTTCCGACGCCCTGCCGCGTGTGCCTACGATAGCCGCGCGCGGCCCTCTAGGATCGCTCGTATATCCGAATTGGTCTTCTCGACGCGGAACGTTACCCCCTGATCTGGGTTTGCTCAGCAACGATAAGGGACGTTCCATGTACAAGGTACTCGTGGTCGAGGATGACACGCTGATCCGACTGACAATTGTCGATGCGTTGCATGACGCTGGCTTTGAAGTCTTCGAGGCCAGCGATGGCGAGGTCGCGCTGGAGATCATCGATCAACATACGCTCGATTTCCTATTCACAGACATTCAAATGCCGGGAGATTTGACGGGTGTAGACGTCGCGCACGCAATGGCTGAACGCTGTCCAAATGCTGGGATCATAGTCACATCCGGTCGACTGACATCCGACGACATTACGTTGCCGTCACGAGCCGAATTTATCTCCAAGCCCTATAGCTTTACCATGATCGTTGACCGACTGAGTGCGATGGCGGACCGGTAGAAGCGTTGTTCTATTCCGAGGTTAAAACAAGCCGTCAATTGTGCCATAACGTCAGCATAAGCCGTTATGGGAATTGGCCGATGAAAATAAAAATCGGGGCGGAAGGCGCGTCCTCAAAAGAACGCTTTCTTGAGGCTATCGTTCAAAGTGCTATCGATTATGCGATCATATCGATCGACCTCGAGGGCGTTATCACCAGCTGGAATGAAGGCGCACATCAGATCCTGGGCTGGGCCGAAGAAGATATGCTCGGCAAGCATGCTGCGGTGTTTTTCACCGAGGGCGATCGGAAAAGCGGTGTCCTTCAAGAAGAAATGGCCGCCGCCATGCGAAGCGGCCGGGGAAGTGACGAGCGATGGCATCTGCGAGCGGACGGCACGACTTTCTGGGCTTCAGGCGAAATGATGGCGTTACGTGCTCCGGACGACATCATCATTGGCTTCATAAAGATTCTTCGCGACCGGACCGAAGAGCGTGAACGCGCAGACCGAGAACGCCTCCTCATGCGCGAGCTCAGTCACCGTATGAAAAATACGCTGTCGGTGATCCAGGCGATTGTCATGCAATCTTTGCGGAACGCAACCTCGTTGCACGATGCTTCTGAAAAGCTGCTGTCGCGGATCACGGCTTATGCAGGTGCCCATGAGATCCTGCTTCAGAGAAATTGGACGGGCTCGACGCTTTCAAACCTCGTTGAGGCCGCCAGCAGGAACCTTGGTCTGGATGGAAGCGGCAGAATTGCATTCGCAGGGCCTGACGTCGAATTGGGGCCGCAAGCCGCCCTGTCGCTCTCGATGGTTTTCCATGAGCTTTTGACAAATGCTGCGAAATACGGGGCCTTATCGGTTGCCGACGGACGGATTCACGTCGAATGGAGTATCGAACGTCGCGATGTGTCCGAAGTACTGGTTGCTTCGTGGCGGGAGATCGGCGGCCCGCCAATACAGCAAACACCATGCGAGCGCACGGGATTCGGATCCCGTCTGATCACTTCCAGCCTAGCCGCTTACGGCGAGGCCAACGTCTCCTATCAACCAAACGGCATGGTTCTCGTCGCGGAGCTGCAGCTTGCCAAACTACAGCTCCGGAATGATCTCTCAGAACAACAAGGTCCCAAAGGCTGATGGTGCGTTACGTTCAGCGCGTGCACACAGGGCCTCTTTGAAACCACCTCGATCAGCCCGGCGACCAGCCTGGAGGCCCGCGCGGACGTGGCATGCAGCGCTCATCATCGCTGGCGACGATGACTCCTAAATATTGCACGGGCACAGGCTTATGCCGCGAGTTGCTCGTTGAAGTTGGTCAGCTGCTGCCACCGCCTCTCGACGAGGAAATCGAACCCGCGGCCTCGTAGAAGAGAATTGGTCGTCGTCGTGGACCGGTCGCATTATGACCTTTACGACAGTGCGAACGGCGGCAGCCTGAATTGTGTGCCGAACCGGGACACGGTTACACACCATTGTACCGGCTCATTAAGCGAGGAGCGCTCGCCTAGGTTCTTCCGACTATTTATTCTTGCCATCGCCATGTCAGCCTCTAGTTCCGGGAACATGGACACTCATCGAGAATCAACTGCTTCCAGCCCCGGTGACCTTGACGTGCGGGCGGCCCTCCAACGTGTTGCGCCGGAGGTCGTCCGCGAGGTCGACCGGCTTCTCGCGGGCCGGACGCGCCACATTCGTCTCAGCGGCGAACTCGCTCGGCTCTTTCGCGCCCGATCGTGGCCACAGACCTCGAAAATCATTCGCGCCTGGATGCTATGGGTGATCGTGCTCGATATCGTCACCCTGGCGGTGAATGCTGTCCTACTGCCGCCGGATATCGTGAAGGCCATGCTGGAGCCGGCCTCCATCTTGCCGCCTGCCGCCCTTGCAAGCACAATTGCATTTTTACGACCACGCCCCCTGTGGTTCGAGAGCATTGCGGTCCATGTGGGCGTGTTTCTAATCCTGCTGTCGGTTGCTCTGGTTGGCGTCAACTCCGGAGGCGAATATTATGAACGTCACCTCACGATCATGCTTTTCGTCGCCGTGACGGCGATCATCATCTTTCCCATTCCGATCGAATGGTCGATCTCGATCGCGGTCTTGGCGATCGGCTTGTATCTTGTCTTTCAACTGCAAAATCAGGATATCGCGCCCGGAAACGCCATCGCCGGCGCGCTGTTTTTTGCAAGCGGGATCGCTGCGACCGTGGTGGCACGGCGCACCGCGAACATTCTGGCGCACAAGACCTTTCTCCTTGAGTTGCGGGATCGTGCTCGTCTCGCAGAACTGACGGATGCCAATGCACGCCTGGAATTGCTCGCGAGGACGGACCCTCTTACCGGCATCGCTAACCGCCGCTGGATGGTGGAAACACTCAAACGGGTATGGGGCGACGGAATAGGGAAAACGGAAGGGGCCGCGATCCTGATGTGCGATATCGACCACTTCAAACAACTCAACGACAGTCTTGGCCACGCCGAAGGTGACCGGTGTCTCGTGAAGGTCGCCGGCATCATCCAAAGCAGCTTGCGCGACGATCGCGATCAGGTCGCGCGTTACGGCGGTGAGGAATTTCTCGTTCTTCTGCCTGACGCCGATGAGCAGGATGCAAAGCTGGTGGCCGAGCGCATTCGAAGCCGCGTGGAGACCGCGGCGTTGCCCAACCCGAGATCATCGGTCGGCGCGTATGTCACCGTCAGCATCGGGCTTGCGGTTCTCAAGCGAGGCACCGAGGCGGTATCCTTCGAGGCTTTGCAAAGGCAAGCCGATGAAGCGCTCTATATCGCGAAGGGAAAGGGCCGCAATCAAGCATTGTTCTATGTGCCGCCGGCTAAATCAGGTTAGGGCGCGGAGGCCGGTCAAAACGTACGTGGCGGCTTGCGGGCCTCGCTTGCGGTACCGGGTGCTTCCGTGTTCGCCATTCTCCGGAATGACGGTCACGCGCCTTTCTTCGCCATGTCGGCGTGACGATGGACGAGCTTCCAATCCCCATGCTCCCGGCGGAAAAGTTCGGTGATGCGAAGCGTCATGGATACCTGTCTGCCGTCGATTTCAGCTTCGGCATGCTGCACACCGCACCAGTAGCCGATGTTTCCGTCCGCTTCACATTGCAGGATTTCAAGCCGGCTGGTGCCACGCGCGCCAAACATCGACGCGCCGTCGGTGTAAGCCGATTTGATCTTTTCAGCTCCCTGCAGGACGCTGCCGTCTGGTCCGAAGAAAGACGCTGGATCAGAACGCGTCGAAAGCGCATTCACAGGCCGGCCGTCTCCCTGACAATAGGCCAAGGCTGCCCGATCCCGCTGTTGCATAAAGGTCTTGAAATCCATCGTCGTCTCCTGTTTTCAAGGCACGGGAGCGTCTCAGCTTTGCATGTTCGCGCTATCACCCGCTGTGACGGAATAGGTTCCGCCGGATGCCATACGCGCCTCATCCGACGCGAGAAAAACCACCATCGGGGCCACGTCCTCGGGCTGGATCATCGGAATGCCGAGCGGCGACTTCTTCGCCAAGCCCTCCAGGGCCGTGTCTTCGTCCTTCGTCTCATCGCCGGTCGGTTGGCCACCTGCCACATCGATCGCCTGGGCATATCGATCTTCATGACGGGTCAGCACGGTATCGATCAGGCCGGGGATCAGTGCATTGACGGAAATGCCGTACTCGCCAAGATCCATGGCGGCGGACTTCATCAAGCCGATGACGCCCCATTTCGACGCCGAATAGGCCGCGCCGCTCTTGGTGCCGTGCTGGCCTTGCGTGGACGAGGTGAGGATCATGCGCCCGCCGCCACGCCTGACCATCGCCGGGCCGAACGCCCTGATGGCGTTCGCGGATCCCGTAAGATTGACGTCGATCTGGTCGTGCCAGTCGGCGTTATCCATGTCGAGGATTGGCTTGAACGCCTGGATGCCGGCATTGGCGAAGAGAATATCAATCCCGCCGAGTTCTCCCTCGATGCGTGCGGCTGCCTCGCACAACGCGCCCAAATCTCGCTGGTCCGCCTTACACGCCATCCAGCGGCGGCCGAGCGCTTCAACCACACGTCCGGTCTCGGAGAGGTCTGCCTCGCTGGCCGGCGCATAATTCAGCGTGATGCTGATTGGTCCGGCAATGTCGATGCCGGCGATATCGGCTCCGGCTGCCGCAAGCGCTGATGCCGCCGCGCGACCGATCCCTCGCGCCGCACCGGTTACGACGGCGACCTTGCCCGATAGATCGAACGATAATTTTCTATCCGACATCGCTAACCTCACGACCCATGCCCGGCTCAACCGCTTCGGATCGGAAAAGGTTCCTGCAGGCGGGTCGATCGCTTCGCGGTCTCGGACCGCGCACATCGGCCCCTCCGGATAATCGCGTTCATCTCCGACGACGATGGCAGATCCTCCCGATCGTGCATTCGGATCGCCTTGCCGACCAGCGAATATCGCCACCGGTGATGATGCCTGATGAGAGCGTTGAAGCAGCGGGAACCTGTCATCGGCTTACCCGTTTGAGGCCAACACGCCACATGGAAACGGGTTACGCATGCAGTCCGCAACAGAATTTCAATGGATAGCCAGGGCTGGATATGCGGCCCGGGCCGCAGTGTTTTTCCTTGTTGGCGGCCTCGCCCTTTTTTCCGGGCTCTCCAGCGGAAAATCGGACACAAAGTCTGCTTTGGACGCGCTGCTCGGGCAGCCTTTCGGGAGGATTTGGGTTGGCCTAATCGCGTTGGGGCTAATGGGTTTCGTCGTCTGGCGGCTCGCACAGTCCATCTTGAATGCCGACAACCAGCACAGTGATCTGAAAGGCACGGCGATCCGGGTCGCCATGTTTGGAAGCGCGATTGCCTATTCCGGCCTCGCCTACTATGCGGTTGATCACGCACTCGGTCTTGGGTCCCAGGGAAATACCGATGGCCAGCGGGGTTTGGCGGAATGGGTGATGGCGCAACCTTTCGGGCGCTACCTTGCGGGCGTGATTGGAATCAGCTTCGTAATCGGCGGCTCTGTCACCATCGCAAAAGGCGTCCTTCGAAAATATGAGCGATATCTCGATGAGGCGGCCTGCGGTCGCAAACCGCTGAGAATTGCCTGCGTCTACGGCCTCGCCTCCAGGGGCGTCCTGTTCGTGATTGCGGGGTGCTTCTTGATCTATGCTGCTGTCAGCGTCGCACCGGAACAAGCGGGAGGCATGGTTGACGCACTGAACTGGATTCGAGGATTGCCGTTTGGGGGTACCCTGTATTCGGTGGTCGCCCTTGGCCTGGCTTCTTTCGGCATCTACAATCTGGTGGAGGCGAGGTATCGCATCGTGCGTGCGCCGAACACCGGATTCAGAGCCCAGAACTCCTCAGGCGGATCGAGCGAGCTACTCAAGATCGACTGATTGCCCGCGCCAGCACGATGACCCTTCAGACGCCGAGATTGATGGTGATCGTTCCACTCTTCAACTGGCCCCCTACGCAGCATACGGAGCGCGTGTGCGCAGCTGTTGATAGAGACCAACGCCGGTGGCCGTCATATGACCAGCCTCGCTTCCACCGGCAATTTCGTCGCCGCCCTTTTGATCCAGATCTTCGGCTTAGGTCGAACCAGGCACCGACCCGGTCAATTCGAAGAGGGTCGCAAGTCCTCATCTGAAAACCCACCTTCGATCGCCAGCTTTTGGCAAACCGAAAAATACGCCATTTCGCACGATGATCCTTCGGACTCCGGCTAGAGAGGGAAATTCATATCGACAGCGTGTCTAGACGTGAGCGACGGCTCTGGCCGCACAGCGGAAACTCACAAAGTTGCCGAGACCTCCCGGTGCTATGTACACGGTAATCTTCATTTCCGCGGGCGGCCTAGACCGAACGCATAGTTGCTGCTTATGCCGTACTTTAACCAGGAACCAAATCCCCTGGCGCAAGTTCGCCTCACATCGAAATTGCGAACGGCCCATGACCAAAAAACAAGTTTTCGCTTTTCTCATGATAACGGCCGGTACCGCGGCCGCCGGCTATCTCCTTTATCACACGTTCCGCGATCATTCGGCCGGAGAGATCGTGGCGTCCCTCGAGGCCATTCCAATGGGCCATATGGCCATGGCGCTCCTTTACGCCTTTGGGTCCTATCTCTGTCTAACAGGGTTCGATTGGGTCGGCGTCCGGTCCATCGACGGCAAACTGACCTATCCCCGCATCGCACTGGCTTCCTTTATTGCCCTCTCCATCGGTCAGAGCGTCGGTCTTTCAGGGTTGAGCAGCGGGGCACTTCGCTATCGTTACTACGCCCATTGGGGCCTCGATGCGGAGAACGTCGCGAAGATCGTCCTGCTTTCGGGCGTGACCGTCGGGATGGGCATGGCAGTGCTTTCAGGCGCGGTGATGATCATCAATCCTGCTGATGCTGCTGCGGTGTTGCGCGTGAGCGAAGGCACTATCATTGTGCTCGGTGCAGGCTGCCTGACGGTGGCAGCCGCCTATCTGCTTATGGCCGCATGGCTCCGGACGCCGTTGACCATTCGCACTTGGAGCTTCCAGATGCCGCCGCTTAGGCTCGCCGCGACGCAGCTGGCGATCGGTACGATGAACTATATCTTTGTCTCCGCCTGCCTGCGCGAAGTCATGACCGCCGAGGCGAATGTCAGCTTCCTGAAGGCCGCGACCGCCTTCATGCTCGCCAACTTCGCCATCCTGATGACCCATGCGCCCGGCGGGCTCGGCGTACTGGAGGCGACGGTGCAGCATGTAATGGGTAATCAGGCCTCGGTCGGCTCGCTTGTCGCTTTCCGGATTATCTATTTCTTCATTCCGTTCCTCATCGGACTTCCTCTGGCCCTTGTCGTCGAGGCGATATTCCGCGTCCGGAAGCGGATAGCCAGGGCTTCGACTGCGTCGAAGGCACCAGTTCCAGCTCGGTGACACTGGAACTTTTTGATCGCACGAAAGTTCTCGTTGCATTGCAACAATACCGCGATGGCACACTCGCGTTTGCGAACCTTTCCCCTCGCCCCGCGGACGCCGTCCATCCTAGACCTGGTACTGTACATCATGAGCCGCCTTATCGTCGTGTCCAATCGCGTTCCCATCCCGGACAAGAAGGGTGCGGCGCCGGCCGGCGGCCTTGCGGTCGCGCTTCAATCGGCACTCGAAGCGCGCGGTGGCTTGTGGCTCGGCTGGTCGGGGCAATCCTGCGCAGAGGACAGTATCGGGCCGCTCACGATGCTTCGGGACGGGAATATCGACTACGCGTTAACGGATCTCACGGAGCGCGATGTCGAGGAATACTACCAGGGTTTTGCTAACCGGGTTCTCTGGCCAATCTGCCATTACCGCCTGGACCTAGCCGAATACGGCCGGCGCGAAATGGCCGGTTATTTCCGCGTGAACCGTTTTTTTGCCAGCCGCTTGCTGCCGCTGATCGGAGAGGACGATCTCATCTGGATCCACGACTATCACCTGATCCCGCTCGCAGCTGAACTGCGCCGGCAAGGTGTGAGGAACCGTATCGGCTTTTTCCTTCATATCCCGTGGCCCGCTCCGGACGTCTTTCTCGCCATGCCTGTCAACGACGAAATCCTGACCAGCCTGACCGCCTACGACGTGCTGGGCTTTCAGACCGAAAACGACCGTGAGAATTTCGCCGATTGCCTTGCCCGGCAAGGGCTCGGCAGCCGACTGGACAAGGACCATTTCACGGCCGGCGCTCGGTCATTCACGGCACGACCTTATCCGATAGGCATCGAGACGGAGGAATTCGCGAAACTGGCGCAGCGGGCGGCGGAAACCAGCCTGCACAAGCGCATGCTCCAAAGCCTCGACGGCAAAGGCTTGATCATCGGCGTCGATCGGCTCGACTATTCGAAGGGCATCACACAGCGTATCGATGCCTTCGAAAACTTCCTCACGCGTCATCCTGACAGTCAACGCAAGGTGACGCTTTTGCAGATCACGCCGAAATCGCGTTCGGAAGTCCCGGAATACGAGGCGATGCAGCGGGCGGTGGCCGAGCAGGCGGGTCGTGTCAACGGCGCGCTCGGCACCGTCGACTGGGTGCCGATACGCTACGTCAACCGCTCGCTGCGGCGTCCGGCACTGGCGGGCCTCTACCGCATGGCCAAGCTCGCCCTCGTCACGCCGTTGCGCGACGGCATGAACCTTGTTGCCAAGGAATTCGTCGCCGCGCAGAGTGAGGCGGATCCAGGCGTTCTTCTCCTATCGCGCTTCGCGGGCGCGGCGCACGAGTTGAAGGACGCTGTCCTTGTCAACCCCTATGACGTGGAGGGAACCGCTGAGGCGATGGCGCGGAGCTTGGCCATGCCCTTGGAGGAGCGGCGCGACCGGTGGAAAGGCATGATGAGAACTCTGCGCAGCAACAATGTCTTCAGCTGGTGCGATACATTCCTTCGCGATCTCTCAAGCGGCGAGCAAGGAGTGATCAAGAACTTCGCCTGACGTGATTGACCGCGCGTTTGCTTAAATCGCCACTGGGCGCAGTCTGTCCGCATAAGATGAGCCGCCAAGATTCTCGACAGACGAATAGGTCTCGCCCTTGCCCGTCAGCTGTGTTGACCAAAGGGTTGGCGAGGCTTGCAACAACACTCGTTGCTGCACCCGCGTAGGACGCGGTATCGATGCCGTTGCCAACTAAGAGACGGTCCGCATCGGGCCCACCAACCAGCACATCATTGCCGTCGCCGCCTTCCAGAAGATCGTTGCCACGATATCCGTAAAGCGTATCGTCGCCAGCGAGGGGCCCTGGCTCATGTTTCATGTTCGAGACCGCTTTCCGTCTCCCCCCGAAGCGATCGGATAAACGTTCCAGCTCGCCAGCGTTTCCGCTGTCGCACTATTCAATAAGCCGCTTACATCATGCGATTTGAGCGGCTTCTTTGCCGTTATAGTGCGAGCCTGATACTTGGCGATCAGGGAGCAGTGCGTTCACTCCCGGGAGCGTTTCCTGCGTCGCTTCTCGCTGGCCATGTCCATTGCGATCACGCCGGCAATAACGCAGACCGGGCCCAGCCAGGCCATCGGCATCAACGTTCTCCCAAGAACACCACGCCGAGCCCAACGCCGATCGGGACACGCATGTAGGCCTGGGCCGTCGTGCCGACCGACCCCAGCGTCTGGATGAGCCGAAAGTCGATCACGAAAGCGAGCGCCGTCGAGAAGACGGATAGGCCAAGCAGCGCGCCCAGGGATTCGCCGCTGGGAGCCAATGTCCAAGGACGATCAACGATCAACTCTGGCGGGAACGAGGAGAACCGCGCCGCAGATCATAGATCCGGCCGCCGGACGCATCGGGTCCATTCCTCGAAATTCTTCCCGAATATCGCGGCGCCCGCATAGGATACTGTGGCCGCGACGATGGCGAGCTGAGCCCAGGCTTCCTGTGCGAGACCGCCGAGCGCCTCGAAGCCGACGATGACGCAAACGCCGAGCAGGCCTGCGAACACCCCAAACAGCTTGCGGCCGGTCACCGCCTCATAACGGGTGATGAGGACGGTCAGAACGAAGGTGAAGATCGGCGAGGTCGAATTGAGGATCGTCGCGAGCCCCGCATCGGTCGTCTGCTCCGCCCAGGCGATCAACGTGAACGGATGACGCTGTTGAGGCAGGCCTGAAAGAGGAAAGCGGGCCCAGCTTGCGCGATCCTTCGGCAGAGAGACTCCGCGCGCTTCACGAGAACCACAAGCAGGCTTCCCGCAATCAGCGTTCTGGGCGCGATCAGCGTTATCGGGGGCATCGTTTCGACGCCGATCTTGATGAAGGTGTAGGACGATCCCCAGAGCGCCGACAGAAGGAGCAGCACATAGATCGGCCGTCCGGTTTGTCCGCTCGTATATCATTCAGGTCCTCCCCCACCCGTTCCTTTACGCCACCCTACCGGACGCAGAACGATAATGGTTCGATGCCGGCCGCATTGGCCGCACGTCACGGTGGGTCGGGTTTAACGTTTCGAGTGCCGCTTCCACCCGCAGGACATCGACTGGGCAGAGAGGCAGGATCGGCCGTGGTGGCGCGATGCGGCAGAAACCGAAAAGATCGGCGAGGCGTACATCACGCGAAAACTGCCGAACTCCTTGAACAGGCTCCAGAGCGGTTGGAAGGCCTAATCGAGCATCGCGCTTCTTCCCCGTCGCCTACCATCGCCGCGCGGGTCAGCGCCAGCGCCGCCGTCGGCAGCAGGCCGGCGACGAAGCTGCACCAGGCATTGCCGCCGGAAAGCAGCAATTCCGCCCCACCCAGTCACCGCTGTCGCCGATGGAAAAATCGGCGGGCCTCACAGCGCGCCGCCGCGCAAGCTCAGCGCTGACATCGCCATCAGCGGGCAGCGGCATCTTGATCGCTGCAACGCCGGGCACTTTCGCAAGCCGCGCGCCATCCACACTGCCTAACAGAATCCATTGAGCCTGAGAATCTTGTAGGCTTCGATCGTCACCGTTAGGCTGTCCTCTGTGCGACGATCACCTTGGTTCGCATCAGGATGGTGCATTTTCAGCCGTTCTTTGTAGCGGCTTTTGATTTCGTCCGGTGTCGCCTCAGATGATAGGCCGAGCGTTTCGAAAGCCTTCGCTTCCAGAACCTTGAGTTTTCGCGAGTGTAATTCTGCTCTGACGGCTCGGTTTTGCGTGGCATTTTTTCGTGAATTGATGGTCTTTGCCGTCCCTGATCGCGTCGTTGAAGGGAGCGGAACTTCCGAGGCCTGATTGACCAGTGTACCCCAGGTGCGGAGGCTGCCGCTTGCCGCTTCTCTCTGATAACGGGCAATTACAGGGTCCGAGAGCTTGGTCGTGAAGTTATACCCCTTCCCATATTCTCTCACGTGCACGGGACAGAACAGCAGATACAGTCCCTCAGCATCGGCGCCGACCGGAGCTCGGTGGCTGCCACCCTCGTCGCACCCGTCCCATTGGCATATTGGGCTATTCGTTCCGCGCTGCGGCGAGGGCTTACTGCGGATAGACCTGAGGCCAACGAAGATTTTTGAATCGGAAGTCATCGCAGCTTATAAGGCCGGCTTGCTCTACTCGGCAAGGGATGAGGGCGCGGTATTTCGAGGAGCCAAAAGGCGTGCCAGCCCGCCAATCACTTCGGTATGCTCTCCATGAGACACGGAGAAAGCATGTTTTCTCAAAGCCTAGTTGCGGGATCAAGGTTAATGTTTGATGGCGGTGCTCGGCCGGTGGGTATTCACCGGCAAGCCGGCGTCAGCTCCCGGAAGCCTCATTGAGCAAATGAATGGTATCTGGCCGCATGCATTCATCGATGTCTTTTCGCCGCGCTGTAACGGAGGGTGTCCGGATTGGACTCTAAGGCAAAAGCGTTTGCCGACGGCTCGGATAATAGAGATAGTAGCCGGCAAAAAGTTGGAGACCACTCTCCATGGATAGAAATGCAAACCGTCGGCGGCAATCCGGTTTGTTACGGTGTCTACGGTCTAGGCTCTTTCGTACACTTGGTCCGTGATCTTGTTTCATGCACAAGGTCGCGCGCGGTGGTAAGTGAAAGAGTCAGCAAGGTCGTCACAAAATTGCTCGCCCTTTTCTTGACAAGCACCTCAGTCCATTCATCGATTTCTCGAAGTATCAGATCGGTATAGATGCTGTCGACCGCGGCCTCTTCGGTGCGTTTGATATGGGGCTTGAAATTCGCCTCGCCGCCAGTGTGGTACGTGTCACGAATGACCATGCGCAGGATTTCAGCGGATGAGTGGGCGGCGGTCGGCGACTTCGTTGTTTCTGGCGTTCTTCATTCTTATCCCGATAGTGAGTGGCGTGGCGATCAGCACGACCTAGCGCGTTTGGCGATAAGATTGAATGTTGCCGACATGCGGTCGACCAACACCTTGGCAAGACGCGCCTCTCGCAGCCTGGGGTCTTGGCAGCCCGCGCCTGAACAACGGAATCGAGCCCTTCCACCGCGTTGTTCTTGGCAAGAATTTTGTACGGAATCACACGAAAAAGGCACGCAATCGCTTCAGAAATTGCGCGCCTTCATCCCGGATGCCTTTTGGAGGGGGCTTCTAACAACCAAGATAACGTGCCCTCGCCTGCCGTCAACCGCCGTTCTTGGTCATATGCCTATGCTGATCAAGTCGCGGCAGTCTGAGCCTGATGCGCTGCCCGTGCGCCCAATTTGTCGCATGATCTTCGAAATCGAACGTGTCACGCGTTTCGTTGTCACCTTCGATTATGACGACAACCCATTTCTTGTTTTGTTCAAGAAGCTGAACTGCGTTCACCGCACACCGCCTTTCCTCCAGAAGCACCGCCCTGAGCAGTATGCTGCGGATAAACGAATGATAGGCGCCTGGTGCGACAAGTCGATGAATTGTTCCAGCCGCGACAAAAATTTATTATTTGCGACATTGCTAATGGATGCGAAAAAAAGAACCCGGCTCTCGCGAATTCGGCCTTTCACATCGCGGCATCGGTGCTGCCGACAACGACAACTCGCTTCCCTCCGGCGCGCAGAAGACGGGCAGCTTGGCGAGCGGCTCCCTGCGAGCTTCATTCCGCTGCGGCTGCGAGACATCCATCGACGATCCCCCTGATCTCCGCGCGGCACGAGCCGCAATTGGTTCCGGCATTCAGCGCCTTGCCGACAGCTTCGACGCTGTCGCAGCCGCCACGCACTGCGGCGACGATCTGGTTGACGCCGACGCCGAAGCAGGAACAGACGGTCGCGCCGGGGTCCGGGGTGTTCGCACCCGCCCGGCCGGCGACGATCGCGTAGCGCTTGCGCAGGTTGGCGTGTTCGGCGGTGAGCTGGGCGATCGCCCAGTTGCGGGCGACGGCGACGGGTTCGCGCGCCAGGAAGAAGGCAGCGAGAAGCCTTGTGCCGTCGAAGAAGGCGAACCTGACATCGCCTGTCTGCGCGTCCGCATAGCCGAGCGGCTCGACGCCGTCGGGGATGGCGAAGGTGTGGCGGCACCAGTCCGCCCAGTGCTCGACCGGCGCAGCAAAAGCGAGTTCCAGCCGCCAGCCGCCATCGGCCTTGGCGAGCGCCCAGTAGGCCGCATCCGGCTCGGCCGGCTTTGCCTGCGAGACGGTGAAAGCATAGTGCTGCGCCTTGAACCGCCGGGCCGCGACCCCGATGTTTTTCGATGCCGGCTGACCGGAGAAACGGTCGGTGATAGCAGGCACGACGGCATCGATGCGGGCCTTGGCGGCAAAGTGATCGTTCCAGTGCATGGGCGCGAAGACGCTGCCGCGCGCCTGCCGCTCGGTGATCAGTGCGCGCACCACCGCACTGCCAAGCGGGCTTTCGATCTCGACAAGGCCCGCATTTCCGACGCCGATCTCTATGGCATCACGCGGATGCAGTTCCGCGAAGGGTTCGGCGATGTGGGACGACAGGCGCGCGCTTTTTCCCGTGCGCGTCATGGTGTGCCACTGGTCGCGGATACGGCCGGTGTTCAGCGTGAAGGGATAGTCGGGAGTAGTCCGGTCGGTTTCGGCGGGCTCGACCGCCACGAAGCGCGCCTTGCCATCCGCATGGTAAAAGCCGCCGTCGGCGAAGAAACGGCTTTCCGCACGCCCCTGCCCCGCCGGCTGCGGCCATTGGAAGGGGGCAAGCGCATCATAATCATCCCGCCCGATGCCCTGATAGGCACCGATGTCGAAATCTCGGCGGCCCCAGTTTTCGAAAGCCGAGAGGGTGGCATGTTCGGAGAAGATGTCTGCGGGTGTCTCATAGGCGAAAGCCTCCGCAAAACCCATGCGGCGGGCGACTTCGGCCAATTGCCACCAGTCCGCCCGTGCCGCACCTGGCGCTGCGAGGAAAGCACGCTGGCGGGAAATGCGGCGCTCGGAATTGGTGACGGTCCCGCTCTTCTCCCCCCAGCCGAGCGACGGCAGCAGGACATGGGCGTGGCGGGCGGTATCCGTCTCCCTGAGGATGTCGGAAACGACAAGGAAGGGACAGGCCTTGATTGCCGCCTCCACGGCACCGGCATCGGGCATTGAGACGACTGGGTTGGTCGCCATTATCCACAGAGCCTTGATGCGCCGGTCCGCCACAGCCTGAAAGAGATCGACGGCCTTGAGGCCCGGCTTTTCCGCGATGACGGGCGAGGCCCAGAAACGCTGCACCCGGCCGCGGTCTTCGGCGCTTTCGAGGGCCATGTGGGCGGCCAGCATGTTGGCGAGACCGCCGACCTCGCGGCCGCCCATGGCGTTGGGCTGCCCCGTGAGCGAGAACGGCCCCATGCCCGGCCTTCCGATCCGGCCGGTGGCGAGGTGGCAATTGAGGATCGCGTTGACCTTGTCGGTACCGGATGAGGACTGGTTGACGCCCTGGCTGTAGCAGGTCACGACCTTCTCGGTCGTCGTGAACAATCGGTAGAATTCGCGAAGCTGCATCGCCGGAAGCCCCGTCCGCTCCAGCACTTCGCGGAAGGAAACGCCCGCGGCCATCGCAAAAGCTTCCGCAAAGTCCGACGTATGCGCCGCCACATAGTTCTGGTCGACGGCATTGCTCGACACGATATGGGAGAACAGCCCGACAAACAGCGCCACATCCGTATCGGGGCGGATCGCCAGATGCAGGTCGGCAATATCGGCCGTCATGGTGCGGCGTGGATCGACGACGACGACCTTCATGCTCGGTCGCCGCTCTTTGGCCGCGGCGACGCGCTGGTAGAGTACGGGGTGGCACCAGGCGAGGTTGGAACCGGTTAGGATGACGAGATCCGCCAGCTCCAGGTCCTGATAGGTCCCCGGCACCGTATCCGATCCGAAGGCGCGGCGGTGGCCGGCGACAGAGGAGGACATGCAGAGCCGGGAATTCGTGTCGATATTGGCCGAGCCGAAAAAACCCTTCATTAGCTTGTTGGCGACGTAGTAATCCTCCGTCAGCAGCTGCCCGGAGACATAGAACGCCACGGAATCGGGGCCGTGCGCGGCAATCGCCGCGGCGAAACTTGCCGCGACGAGGTCGAGCGCTCTGTCCCAGGATGCCGCCTCGCCACCGATCTCGGGATGCAGGATGCGCCCGTCGAGATCGATCGTCTCAGCAAGCGCCGACCCCTTCGAGCAGAGCCGGCCATAGTTCGACGGATGCTCCGGATCGCCCTTGACGGAGACGGCGCCGTCTTCCGCGACCGTCGCGATGACGCCGCAGCCGACGCCGCAATAAGGGCAGGTTGTCTTGACCGCCTTTTCCATCTTATTCGGCCGCCACCATCAGGCTTTCGAGCGCGATGAATAGCGCGCCGCCGTCATTCTTCAGCGCGATCGTCTTCACCGCGCCCTCGTCCGCACCGAGCGCCTTGCCGGTCTCCAGCGAGATCACCCAATTGTGCAGCGGGCAGGTCACGGCCTTAGCATGAACGATGCCCTGGCTCAGCGGCCCGCCCTTGTGCGGGCAATGGTCCTCGATGGCGAAAACCTCGTTTTCCGCGGTGCGGAACACCGCGATCCTGCCTTGCGGGGTTTTCACGCAGCGCGCGCCGCGCAGCGGAATGTCGGCAATGTTTCCGATGGCAAACCAGTTCATGTCCGACCTCCTATTCCGCTGCCTGTCCGTGCTCGATGGTCGCCATCGGCCGGAATTCATGTTTGTCCTTGCCGGAGACACGCTCCGACCAGGGATCGACCTGAGCGAATTTCTGGGAGAAGACGAAGCGGTCGTAATAGGCCTTGCGCTTCATCGCATCGCCGATGATCTGGCGGCGGATCTCGTCAAGCCCGATGCGTTTCGCCCATTTGTAAATGCGCTCGAGATAACGCGCCTGTTCGCGATACATCTGTGTCAGCGCCACGATATGCTCCAGCGCCTCGTCCTCGCTCTTCACCAGGCCGAGCACCTCCGTGCCCTTGATGTCGAGTCCGGCGGCACCCGCAAAATGGATCTCGAAACCGCTGTCGACGCAGATTACGCCGATATCCTTGCAGGTCGCTTCCGCGCAGTTTCGCGGACAGCCGGAAACGGCGAGCTTCAGCTTGGCCGGCGTCCAAGAACCCCACATGAACTTTTCGATGCGGATGCCGAGGCCGGTGGAATCCTGCGTGCCGAAGCGGCACCAATCGGAGCCGACGCAGGTTTTGACCGTGCGCAGGCCTTTCGCATAGGCTTGGCCGGAGATGAAGCCGGCCTTGCCGAGATCGGCCCAGACGGCAGGAAGGTCCTCCTTCTCGATGCCGAGCAGGTCGATGCGCTGGCCGCCGGTGACCTTCACAAGAGGGATCTCGAACTTGTCGACCACATCAGCGATGGCGCGCAATTCGCCGGAATTGGTCACGCCGCCCCACATGCGCGGCACGACGGAATAGGTGCCGTCCCTCTGGATATTGGCGTGCACACGCTCGTTGATGAAGCGAGACTGGTAGTCGTCGGCATAATCGTCCGGCCAGTCGCAGACGAGGTAGTAGTTCAGCGCCGGGCGGCATTTTGCACAGCCGCAGGAGGTCTTCCATTCCAGTTCCTGCATGACGGCCGGAATGGCTTTCAACCCCTTCGCCTTGATTAGGCGGCGCACGTCGTCATGGCCGAGATCGGTGCAGCCGCACATCGGCTGCACGGCCGCGGGATTGTAGCCGTCACCAAGCGTCAGCGTCATAAGCTGTTCGACGAGGCCGGTGCAGGAACCGCAGGAGGCCGATGCCTTGGTGTGCGCGCGCACCTCGTCGAGCGCGGTCAGGCCCTTTTGCGTGATGGTCGAGACGATCCTGCCCTTGCAGACGCCGTTGCAGCCGCAGATTTCCGCATCATCCGGCAAGGCTGCAACGGCCGCCATAGGGTCCAGCGGAGCGCCCCCCTGATAGGCCTGGCCGAAGATCAGCGTCTCGCGCATTTCGGAAATATCGGTCTGTTTCTTCTTGAGGTCGTTGAACCAGGCGCCATCGGCGGTTTCACCGTAGAGCACCGTGCCGATGATTTTGTTGCCTTTCAGCACCAGCCGCTTGTAGACGCCGGCCGAGGCATCGCGCAGCACAATCTCCTCGCGGTCGTCGCCATCGGCGAAATCCCCCAGCGAGAAGAGCTCAATGCCGGTCACCTTCAGCTTGGTCGGCGTATCCGAATGCACGAAGGCAGCGCCTTGCTCGCCGGCAAGATGAGAGGCGGTAACACGCGCCATCTCATAGAGTGGCGCGACGAGGCCATAGATCATGCCGCCCACTTCCGCGCATTCGCCGAGCGCCCATATGCTGCCGTCGGAGGTCTGCATGCCGTGATCGACGACGATGCCACGATTAATGGCAAGGCCGGCCTCCCTGGCAAGCCCGACGCTCGGGCGGATGCCGACGGCCATGACGACGAGGGTTGCCGGGATGATGCGGCCATCGTCCAGCTCGATTCCTTCGACCTTGCCGTTACCGATAATGGCCTTGGTGTTGGCCTTGCAAATGATCTTGATGCCGCGCCCTTCGAGCTCCTTCTGCAGGAGATAACCGGCGGCCGGGTCGAGCTGGCGGTCCATCAGGGTCGGCATTACATGGAGCACCGTGACATCCATGCCGCGCCCGGCAAGGCCGGCGGCCGCTTCCAGGCCGAGCAGGCCGCCGCCTATGACCACCGCCTTCTCGCGCGACTGGGCGGCGAGCAGCATAGCCTGCACGTCATCGAGGTCGCGGTAAGTGATGACGCCCGGCAGGTCCTTGCCCGGCACCGGCAGGATGAAGGGCACGGAGCCGGTGGCGATAACCAGCTTGTCGTAGCTCTCGGTCACGCCGTGATCGGACGTGACCGTCTTGGCATCCCGGTCGATGGCGACGATGCGATGGCCCTTGTAGAGCGTGATGCCGTGCTTGATGTACCAGCCGTCGCCGTGGATGATGATCTCTTCATAATCCTTCTCGCCCGACAGCACCGGTGAGAGCATGATGCGGTCGTAGTTGACGCGCGGCTCGGCGTTGAAAATGGTGACCGCGTACTGACCCGGTGCCTTTTCGAGGAGATGCTCCAGCATGCGCCCCGGCGCCATGCCATTGCCGATGATGACGAGTTTCTCGGTCATGGTATTTCCTTGCGATTATGCTGCGAGGGCGGAGATGGACGCGCGCTCCATCTGGCGGATGGAGAGGTGCATCCAGGTGAGCGAGACGGCGACGACGGCGAAGAGCAGCAGGAAACAGCTCGACCAGAGGCCGGTCGCATCCTTGAGCAGGCCAAAGGCGATGGGCAGGACGAAGCCGCCGAGCCCGCCGACCATGCCGACGATACCGCCGACCGGGCCGACGCTATCGGGATAATAAACCGGGATATGCTTGTAGACAGCGGCCTTGCCGAGGCTCATGACGAAGCCGAGCACGAAGACCACGACGATGAAGACGGCGGGCGTGATGCCCGACGGCAGCGAGAGGATGAGCGTCGCAACGGCCGAGACGGCGAACATGCCGTACATGACGGAACGCGCGCCCTTGCGATCCGATAACACGCCGCCAAGCGCGCGAAAGATGCTGCCCGGAATAGAATAGGCGGCGGCGACCATGCCGGCGGTGGCGATGTCGAAACCGTAGACGCCGACGAGATAACGCGGCAGCCACAGCGCGAGCGCCACGAACCCACCGAAGGCAAAGAAGTAATAGAGCGAGAAGCGCCAGACCTGGGCCTTCTTCAGCGGGGCGAATTCATCCCGCAGGCTGCGCTTCGCCGCCTTGTTTTCGCGGCGGTTCTTGAAGCCCGGATCGTCGCTCGAGGTGAACCAGAAGAGGCAGGCAGTGAAGAACAACGCGGCCGCCCAGATTTCCGCAACCATCTGCCACCCGGCCGCGACGAGCACGAAGGGCGCGACAAATTTTGTGAGGGCGGCGCCGACATTGCCCGCGCCGAAGATGCCGAGCACAGTGCCCTGCTTTTGCGCCGGGAAGAACGGCGAGACATAGGCCACGCCGACGGCGAAGGACCCGCCGGCAAGCCCCACGCCGAGACCGGCCAACAGCATCTGCGGGAAGGTCGTGGCGTGCGACAGCAGGAGCGTCGAAAACGCCGCCGCCAGCATGGTCAGGGTATAGACAAGGCGGCCGCCGAAGCGCGGCGTCCACACGCCGAGCAGGATGCGCACCAGCGATCCCGTCAGGATCGGGGTGCCCACGAGCAGGCCGAACTGGGCTTCCGACAGACCGAGGTCGTCCTTGATGCGGATACCGATGATCGCAAAGATCGTCCAGACGGCGAAACAGATGGTGAAGGCGAAGGTGGACATCCAGAGCGCGACGGCGGGTTCGCGCGGGGATGAGGGCTGCTTGATCTCAGACATGGCTTCTCCGAGGCCCGACAAGGTCGTGCCGCTCCATCTAGGGGGTGGAAAACAAAAAGCCGCTGGCCAGGCGCAGCCGCACGGTCTCTCCATGCGGACGCAATCCTGATCAGCGGCTTTGCTGGTGAGGCGCCCGTCGTTGGACGCCGATATGGTGGCCCGAGAGCCTGAACCTTAAAAAGCAATCAGCGTGCCAGTTTCAACAAGCCATTGATTAATAAAGAAAATAGGAATTCCTCAGCCGCCCTTATCCAGGGACGGCTTCCAGCTTGTGCAAGGCGAAGCCACTTTTTGTGCAGTGCGCATAAATTAAGCGCCATCCGTCAGCCGGTAGACTGCGCGGCGATATAGGCCTCGACATCATCGGGGTCGAAGCGCCCGCCATCAAAGAAGCCATCCGGCCCTAGCGTCAGCGCGCCGGAAGAGCCGACCGGCGTTGCAACCGTCAGCGCGCCCTCGACCTTGGCGCTGGCAGACGGCATGGCAATGTCGAGATCCTTTAGCGCGGCTCGGTAGATGTCGGGACGATAGGTCGCCGCCGCGATGCGCTGGCGCTGCGCGGTGTGTTCGATCTGCCGCCAGCGAACCATCTGGGTGTAGAACCACAGGGCATGGCTTTTCCATGGAAAGGTCGCCGCCCTGGCATTCGGCACGAAAAAGTCGCCGATGGACCGCACCACGCCGCCGCCGACCGGTAGATGGCCGCTGAGCGCCGGTAGAAGCAGTTCCATATCGCGCCCGACATAGACGGGCTGTGCCAAAAGCGTGGCGAGCGCCGCGTGATTTTCCCGCTGGGCGCACCATAGCGAAGCCTGATGCAGCGCCACAAGAAGTGCTGCCAGCGCTTCCGGGTTGGCCGCACCCCAGCGCGCATTGACGCCCAGCACCTTCTCCGGGCTCGACCGCCAGATCGCCGCCTTGACGGTCGCAAGATGCCCACTGCGGCGCAGCACGCCGAAAGTGTTCCAAGGCTCGCCCGCGCAATAGCCGTCAATCACCTCCTCGGCCAGCGCATCGCCCATGTCCGGCGGCGGCAGCACGACGATGTCGATATCGCGGTCCGGATCGATGCCGCTTGCCGAGAGCCAATAGCGCAGTTCGTAATTGTGCCCGGAATAGGGATGCACGACGCCGAAGCGCAGCGGCGCGCCCGTTCGTGACGCGATCGCCTCCCGAAGTGCGGCACCGTTCGCTTGCGCGTCGAGATTATCCGTCGCCCCCCTGTCCACCATCGCCTGCCAGAGCGCCGGCGAGACCGTGACAGCATTGCCACCGAGACCGAGCGCCATCGGCACGATCATCTCGGGCGCGGGAACGTTCAGGCCGAGATTTCCGGCGATCGGCATGGGGCCGAGAATATGCGCGACATCGATATGGCGCACCGCGAGCCGGTCGCGGATGCTGGCCCAGGAGCGTTCGCGCAGCAGGGTCAGCGCGATCCCCTGCTCCTCGGCAAAGCCCATTTCGTGGGCGACGACGAGGAGCGCGCTGTCAAGCAGCGGCACGAAACCGGCGGTGATGGCGTGGCGCGTCGTCATTCCGCTCCTCCGGGATCGAGCAAGCCGGCTGCCGTGACGAGACTTTGCGCGATCTCTGCGATCTTGCGGTTCTGGTTCATCGCGGTGCGGCGCAGAAGGGCATAGGCCTCGTCCTCCGACAGGCCGCGGGAGCGCATCAGAAGCCCCTTCGCTCGGTCGATGACCTTGCGGTTCTCCAGTTCGCCGCGCGTTTCTTCTAGTTCGCGGTTGAGGCGGGAAAAGGCGTTGAAACGGCTGATCGCCATTTTCAGAATGGGACGCACGCGCTCCTGCTTCAGCCCGTCGACAATATAGGCCGAGACGCCCGCCTCGACCGCCGCCTCGATAGAGGCCTCATCGGATTTGTCCACGAACATGGCGATGGGTCGTTTCACCGCACGCGATAACTGGAACATGCTCTCCAACATGTCTCGGTTCGGGTTTTCCAAATCGATGACGATAATGTCGGGATTTAGATCAGAAATGCGACGCGCAAGGCCATGCATGGCGTCTATCACCGTGACGTGGTCATAACCGGCATCCCGCAGCCCGTCCTCGATGATGGCTGCGCGGATACGATTCTCATCGATGACAAGGACATTCAGTCCGCTCCGTTTCATGCCAAGACCGTAATGACCCCACGCCGCCGGATTGCTGCATCGTCATTTTGCAATGCAACAACTTGGAGACAAGATCAAGCCGTGCTTACACATGCCATTATTAGCTCTTGCTGGTATGAACCGGCCCCTCCGCAGCGCGCCTGCGCGCCGGGAAATCCGACTTCGTCGGCATCTCAACATTATCGATAACCCGTTTTTCGGTGAACGCGTCAGCTTCCTACGGGCGGCGGACGACGAATCCGGCGGCTCGACGCTGCTCGCGACAGCTCTGACAAGTTTGTCCGACAGGAAAAGCTCTTCGCGGCCATGTTGGCGCAAGGTGTCGGCAGCGTCCATGACGTCGTCGATAGCGAGGGCGCCTTCATCGCAGTCGATGATGAAAAGCCCTGCTAACCCGTCGCCGCCTTCGATAAAGGCCGCGCTCGATCGCCTTGTTCGTTTTTTTCACACGGAAGCGGCGTGACTCACGCGTGACGAAAAGCAAGGTTTCGGCCCTGCGGGACCAGCAGCGCGGAGCCGCCGTATTGCATCCCGCATTGGTTGGAATAAGGTTTTCGGATTGGGCGGGGATAAGCTGGCGATGACGCACACGTACTTCATTGAGAAGCGTTTCCACGATGAGGGGGAGCCTTTGCGGCTGCGCCTTGCTGTGCCCCGGATGGACGAGCGATATGGCACAAAGAACCTTCTCTCCTCCGCGATTGGCGATTATCTGCTCTCACTCGGGCTGCTTCAGGAATGCGGTAACGATCCGCCGCTTAAGAGACTGACCGCTCGTTCGGCGGATGCGCCGGCTCTCACCGACTGAAGACGACAGTCATCCCATACTGATACTCATAGTCAGCCTGCCGGAAAACAGTTGGCGGTGTTCGTCCTTCGCATTTCAAAAGGCACCGGCGGTGCTGATCGCGCGGCCATCTCCTGTCCTCAATCGCCGGCGAGCGAAACGGTGGCGATGCGGCTGCCGCGGAAAACCTCGTGGAAGGTGGCCGAAGGGATCGGCTCGTCGAAATCCTTGTAGAGGCAGCGCGCCTCCACCACGATGTCATAGCCGATAGTCGCCGCGTTCTCGCTGAGGGTCAACGACGGCAGGAAGCCGTTCCATACCTCGCCGTCGCAGTGGAAGGGCAGAGCCTGCGGCCGCTCCTTCTGTGGCACCGCGATCTCCTCGGCCAGATCTGCCGTCCACTGCGGCGCGTCCGTCTCGCATGCATCGGTGCAACGCGCCAGGGCCGCCTGCCCGTCGCCGGTCAGCATTGCGATATGAGGCCGACCGTCCTTGTCCAGGACAAGGTCCGTTCCCTCGCCTATGCCTTTGCCGGGGTTAACGGCATTGGCCGACCAGCCGTCCTCGGTGTCGCATTTCTCGTTGCACCAGGCATAAAGAAGCTGGTGCGCAAGCCCTTCGACTTCCGTGCCGTCTCCGGCGAAGAGGGCAAGGCGTGGCGTGCCCTCTGGCGTGAAGGCGAGGTCCCAGGTCGGGCTGGGGATGGATCCGCCGCCCTGTTGCACGATGAAGGTCCGCCGCCAGCTGGCCTTGTCGGTGCAAGCAGCTTCGCAGCCGTAATAATAGAGACCCTGCTTCAGCGGGGTGCCGTGTTCGTCGAACGGATAGAGACCGGCCACCACGCCCATCGCCCCGTTCTTGGCCACCGCCAGCGCCGGCTTGCTGAACGATTCAGTGCTGTAGCCGACATGCAGGGCAAGGTCGGTTTCGGTCCAGTTCTTGCGCTCGGTGCAACCGCCGTCACAGACCATGACGAAAGCGCCATAATGGTCTGGTTCGATGATATAGTTGCCGTCCGTATAGACGAAGCGCGGATTGCCCTTTCTGTCGAGGACGAAGGTGCGGTCCGGCACGCGCGGCGTCAGCGCGTCGCTGATGAGGTTATCGCCGCTTTCGGCGATGCGCGTGATGGTCCAGTTGTCCGCATTTGCGCAGTCCGCATCGCACTCGCCGTAGGAATAGGTTCGGTTATAGTTCGTCTCTCCGCTCGGCGGTCGGGCGACGACATAGAGGCGCGGATTGCCTTCCGGCGTCACGGCAAGCTGTAGCTTGATCGCACTCGGGAAGGCGATGGTCGCAACCGACCAGTGTTCCAGGCTTGTGCCGCAATCGACGCCCTCGCAGACGCCGTAGTAGATCTCGTCCTTCGTCTTGCCGTCATAACCGGTGAAGGCCATATGCGAGCGGCCGTCGGCGCCGCGCGCAAGCACAATGCTGGAGGATTCCTGTCCCGGCGCGGGAAAGAAACCGCCGGTCTCGAAGGCCGAAGAGCTGTCGCAGGAAACCAGAAGAAGGGAGAGGAGAGAGACGGCCGAGACCGCCGCGAACGTCCTGAACATGATGCCGAAATGCCTGTCGACTATGGTTGCGAATGCCGGAGATAACGGCCCATGGCCTTGGTGTATTCTCACTCGATGCACATAGGTTCGTTACAGACAAGAACCCCGATGCGTTCGCGACGGAGTTCATTCGATAGGTTGGTTGCGGGGCTGGCGGCCGGTAAGCTCGCGAAGCTTCCATCCTTGTGTCTTTCGCAAGCGCCTCGACGCGGTGACCGGCATCCGGCGCTTCCTGTCACTTCATCGTGTGAATCGGCGTCTTCATTACGTGAAGATGGAGCTTTTGGCGCCGCCCTTGAAACTGGAAATCACCGAAAATAAATTTCTCATGGCGCTCGATTTTGAGCGCCATCCTTGTTGATCACCAACGTTTTCAGTGAGGTAGAGATGAACTCGAAAGTTTTCGATCGGCCGGTTTATATTCTGGAACGCAAAGAACTGGTTCGCGAAGTGGCCTGTCTGGGCGACGCCATCGATCTTCTGGAGGAATGGCCGCAACACGATCGCGACCTGGTTCATGATGCAACCTTGAAGACCTGCTACATGGCCTGGGATGGGCACAAGCCGTTGAAGGTTGCGCGCGACGCCATTCGGTCCTTCGCGAAGAGGAAGGGCATCCTGGTAAAGGCGCCCAGCGTTCAGCCATGGATGATCAAGCCGGGATCGGGCGGCGGCCGCATAATGGCCTGAGCGAGGCACATCGCAGAGGCCGCAATGGCGGCCTCTCTCGGTCGCCGCCTATGGGAATTCCGGTCTTTGGCAATGCCGGCTCAATTGTATGCTCATCGGATTGGTCCAGATAGGAAGCCAAAACCTACAGGGGATGGCAGCGGAATGAACACAAGGGAAAGGATCGCGGCGGATCTTGGGGGGCTGGGTGTCCAGTGCGGTGATCTCATCATGGTTCACGCATCGCTGAAGGCGATCGGCCCCGTTTATGGAGACGCCGCATCGGTGGTTTCTGCGCTACGCGACGCCATCGGCATCACTGGAAACTTGATGGGATACGCCTCGTGGGACCGATCGCCCTATGAAGAAACACTCAATGGCGCTCGGATGGATGCGGAACGGCGACACCGATGGCCGCCGTTCGACCCGGCCACATCAGGGACATATCGCGGCTTCGGCCTCCTGAACCAATTCCTCCTCCAGACACCCGGCGCCCGGCGAAGCGCACACCCGGATGCCTCGATGGTCGCGATAGGGCCTCTGGCCGGCACTCTGACGCAGCCTCACGAACTCGGACAGGCTTTCGGCCCTGGATCGCCGCTGGAGCGTTTTGTCGGACACGGTGGAAAGGTCCTGTTGCTCGGAGCACCGCTCGATTCCGTTACCGTCCTGCACTACGCCGAGGCCATCGCCCGCATCCCGAACAAACGACGCGTGACCTACGAAATGCCGATCCGCAGCGAGGACGGCGGAGTGAGGTGGAAACGTGCCGAAGACTTCGACTCCAACGGCATTCTCGATTGTTTCGCCATTGAAGGAGAGCCCGACGCTGTCGAAACGATTGCCAATGCCTATGTCAAGCTGCAGCGTCATCGGGAAGGCCCGGTCGGTGACGCACAATGCTATTTATTCGATGCG
>NZ_JBLZPH010000148.1:150153-167600 GCF_049199205.1 Shinella sp. M31
ATCGGGAAGGCCCGGTCGGTGACGCACAATGCTATTTATTCGATGCGCGCGATATCGTTTCGTTCGGTGTCGACTATCTTGAACGACACTTTGGCTCGCCCTGATCCGGACCATGTGCGTCCCCCCGACACTCGACAGAAGCCTTAACAATCAAAGGATGGAATCCATGTCTGCTACCGCAACCATGTTTGCCCAGTCGTTCTTTCATGGAACCAAAGCTGATCTCGCGCCCGGCGATCTGATCACCGTCGGCTACCGGTCGAATTTCACGGACGCGAAGCCCCTGTCGTGGGTGTATTTCACAGGCACACTCGATGCCGCGATCTGGGGCGCGGAGTTAGCGGATGGCCCCGAAAAGGAAAGAATTTATGTCGTTGAACCGACCGGTCCCGTCGAGGACGACCCCAACCTGACGGACAAGAAATTTCCCGGTAACCCGACATTGTCTTACCGCTCATGCAATCCATTGCGCGTAATCGCCGAAGTGACGAAATGGCAAGCCCACACGCCCGAGCGGCTGCGGGAAATGAAGGAGGGCCTCGCTCGTCTGAACGCCGAAGGCGCGGAGATCATCGACTAACGTCGCTGGCCGGCGGTGGCTTCAGCACCTAGTTGCGCTGCCGTAGTTGATGAGCCGCACCTATATGATCGGCACGACCAGTTCCCCGCCGTATATCTTCTCACTCCTTTGCTTGTTAAAGCACCAAGGTCCCTTGCGCCGACTCATGAGGACGAGGAGGAAACGCCCTTAAGCCCTTGCCCAAATTGGCCTTGAGCGTCAGCCCGCCAGGTCGAGAGGGCTCGAATGAGCATGCGTTGGACGAACCAGATCGCAATGCCGAGCGCTAGCCCGCCGGCGATAGCCGTGACGTGGAAAAGAGCCGGCGTGATGGCGGTACCGTGCAGCGGCACCATCATCACGTCCGGCACCAGGCGGTGGAATAGGTAGACATGGTAGCTCGCCGCCGCCGCCGGCATCAGTCCGACGAAGAGCCAGCGCGGCAAGGCGAGCGACGGCACATGCACAAGCATGAGGAAACCGACGAAGACGATGGAATATTTGATCGTCGTGCCGATCCACACCCCGTCGACGAAGCCGAGAACGAAGAATAACGCCGCCGCAAAGCCGGTCAGCAGCGCCCGGCTGCGCGGCCACGGCGCATGGTAAGCGGACCAGCCAAGAGCGACGAGATAAAGGTTCCAGTAGAGCGTAAAAATCTGCCGGTTGCCGATATCGATGAAAAAGGGCGCGACGAACCGCACCGCGACCGCCAGTCCCAGCACGCAAAGCCCTGCGCCGAAGGGATTCCGCGCTACCGCCGCCCGCGCCTTCGGTAGCAAGGAGAGCCCGGTGAAGATTAGTGATATCTGCGTGAAGAGTTCCACGAACCAGTAGAGATAGGGCAGCATGTTGTGCCGGTCGGGATCGGCAAAGCCGAAATTTCCGACGAGGAAGACCGACGCCCAGGGCACCTCCCCCCAGACTGCGGCATAACCAGCCAGAAGTCCGGCGTAGGGCACGAGCACCGTCATCAACGGCCGTAGCAGCGCCTTGCGGTCGGCACGCGCAAAATTGCCGGGCTGGAAGCGTCCCAGCGAGAAGCCGACCAGCACCAGCATCAATGCCGAACCGCCCGGAATGGGCCAAAGCATTTCATGATGGACGACGACGAGCAGGATGGCGATGACGCGCAACGGGATATCGATACCGATGCGGGGCTTTGCCGCCGCCTGCGGTTCGCGCGCGGCAAGCGCGCCAACCATCATGCGCTCCCAGCCTTCCGGCAGGGAGCCGAGTGTGCGCTCCAGCTCGAGCGAGAGCTCGACGAAACGCAATGAATCGCCACCAAGCGTGGTGAAACTGTCGGTATCGGCAATCGTCCTGGGGAAGAAGGCCCGGCGAAACGCCTCCTGCACGCCGCTGGCCGGCTCCTCCCGAATCGAGAAGGCGGCGAGCGCCGTATGGTCGATCTTGCCGTTCGCCGTGCGCGGAAAGGCCGGAATGCGGCGGGCCGCCGCATGCAGAAGGGTGAGCCCGCTCGCGCCGGCAAGTTTTGCCCGCACCTCCTCCTCCCGCGCCGCGCCGGTAAAGAAGGCCGTCAGCCGCCCGTCCGTGCCGGTGACAACGACCTCAAGCCCGTCTCGTGCAAAACCCTGCTCGATCGCATCGTGGGCGATGCGCAGTCCTGCGATCTTGGAAAAACGCTTCAGGCGCCCTACGATGCGGAAAAAACCGTCCTCGGTGCGCTCGGCAAGGTCGCCGGTTTTCAGATCTCTTATCGCGTAGCCTTGCGCGAGGTCGGCGCGGGTAGTGGCGTATCCCATCATGACATTCGGGCCGGAATAGACGAGTTCGCCGGAAACCCCGTGCCTGTCGATCTCCTCCCCATCTTCTCCGACAAGCGAGAGCCGGCCGCCCGGAATGGCCACGCCGATGCGGTCCTCGTGGCCGACGAGTTGGTCCGGGGGAATGTAGGCGATGCGGGCGGTCGCCTCGGTCTGGCCGTACATGACGAAGAAGCGATCCGCCATATGCCGGCGATAGCGGTCGACAAGATCGGGCGAAAGCCGCCCGCCGGCCACCGTCATGAAGCGCAGCGGCACGTGCCGCTCGCGCAACCCGATGCGCTCGAAGAGTTCGAAGCTGAAGGGAACGCCGGCGATATTGGTGACGCCGTGCTCCGCAAGGTCCTCGGCGAAACCCGCATCGAGCACCTGGCAGCGCGGCACGAACAGGCTGGCACCGACCGCGAGATGGGAATTGAGCACCGAAAGGCCGTAGGAATAATGCAGCGGCAGCATCAAAAGCCCGCAGTCGGCGTCGGAAAGCTCAAGATAGGAGGCGATCGCGCGGGCATTCGCCTCCAGCGCGCCGGCGGAAAGGCGCACGCTCTTGCTGACGCCAGTCGAGCCGGATGTCGAGAGCAGCAAGGCTAGATCCGCATGCAGCGGCTCGGAGGAGAGAAGAATATCAGCATCCGTCCGCCAGCGCCCGTCGACGAACCGGCAGGTGGTTCCCGGCCGGAAATCGTCACGGAAGCGATCGAGCAGCGCCGGCTGACCAGGCGGCAGCAGCGCGACGACATGGCCGCCGGCGAGCGCCGCGAGATAGGAGACGATGGCGTGCTCGCAGGTCCCTGCCTCGATGGCCACCAACCGGCGTCCCGGACCGAACAACGCGGCGCGGCTCACGACGCGCCGGGCCAGTTCCGCGTAAGTGACGATGCGGTGGCCGGAAAAGACCAGCGCCGGCCTGTCGCCTCGCGCCTCGAATTCCTGGATGAAAGACAGCGACATCGCCCGTACGCCTCACGAAGAATGCGCCGACTGCGGTCGCATGGGCTCGCGCATAGTTTAATGTGATATCGATCAAGAATTCACCATGCCCAGCCGCGCTGTACTCAAAGTGAATTGGTGGGCCGCATTTCTTGTCTCTTGGCTGGCGTTCACGAGCTTGGCGGATCTCTTTCACATCTCCGCGATGTGTCGCCGAGCCGCCGAAACCGTTGCCCTTAGGTCCAGGAAGAAGTTGGGTTCGGCATACAACGCCATGGACTTCTATGATATCGACAGCGTCGCGGCGGGCAAAAGTGCCCTGAGGAATTGCTTATCCCGCTGCGCAATAAAGGCGTCCAAATAACGGACAAGTCGACTTGAGTAACCATCAAGAATTCATGTGCGCGTTGAGGCTGAGCGTAGCCGCCATGGCTTTCGTTGTGGGTGTCGTGCCGGCTTTTGCCGACGTGCTCCCGCGCGTCTCCGCCGCAGACGGCTCCGTCGTGGAGCGCAAGTCCGGCGAAGAGGTGCAGTTCGTCGAGGCCAGGGACTGGCGCGGCGTCGAGGTCAACCAGGACCTGCTGGCCGGCGACACGCTGCGCACCAATGCGCTGGGCAGCCTCGCCATCCGCTTTGCCGACAACACGCTGGTGCGCATGGCGCGCGAGACCGTGTTGCGCGTGCGCAAGATCGGCGGCGGCTCCGATAGCCTGCTGAATCTCGAAGGCGGCACGATCTGGGGCCGTGCCGAGCGCGGCGGCAGCGGCATCGTCATCGATACGCCGGCCGCAGCAGCCGCCATCCGCGGCACCGACTGGGCGCTCAACACAAACGGCAATCGCACCACGCTCACCGTGCTCGAAGGCACCGTGGAACTCAGCAACGCCCAGGGCAGCGTCACCGTCAACCAGGGTGAAGGGGCCGTGGCGACGCTCGGGCAAGCTCCGCGCAAATATGTGCTGGTCAATCTCGACGAGCGCGAGCAGATCCTGCTCTATGGCGAAATCCGCGGCCTGTTCATCACGCTGCCGATCTCCGGCGAGGATACGATCGACGCGCGCGGCGACCGGCGGCGGCTTCTCGACAAGCCGGAAGCGTCGCGCAGCCGGGAGGACTGGCTGAAGCTCGCCGAACTGGCGCTGGGCGCCGATGGCCGCGAGGCGGCGGAGGAGGCCCTCTCGCATCTGCCGCGCCCTCTTCCCGCAGGGATGGAAGCACGCGTGACGCTGGTCGAAGCGATGATCGCCGGTAACGCGCTGCGCTATGATGAAGCGATCCGGCTGTTTCACAAGGCGCGGCCCGGACTTTCCGGTGAACGGCGCGTGATGGCCGACTATGGCGAATGGGTCGCCGCATCGCTCGCCGATCCCGATACGAAGAAGGCGCCGTCCTATCTTACCCGCGCCCCGGCCACCGCAGGTGAAGCCTCCGTCCAGGCCTCGGTCGTCGCCCACCTGCAGGGCCAGGCGGAGGCGATCGCCCTTCTGGAAAAGGCGGAGGTGCGATTTCCCGACGACGCCGGCCTGACGGCCATGCGCGCAAGCTTTTTGCTCGAGCTCGACCGGCGCGAGGAAGCGCGCGCCGCCCTCGACCGCGCCCGGGCGATCGATCCCGACGACATCGGCTATCTCACGACGAATGCCCGCTATCTGTCCGCCGTTTCGAGCGATATCAATGGCGCCCTCGCCGACCTGAAACGCGCCGTCGAGATCGCCCCGGGCAACGACGCCGCATGGGATGATCTTGCCGGCATCCAGAGCGATCGCGACGCCACGATGGAGGCGGACGCCGCCCATCGCCGCGCCGTCGCGCTCAACCCTGACAATATCGCCGTCCGAACCAACTACGCCCTGTTTCTCATGAGCCACGAGCAGATGGCCGCGGCAAAGAGCCAGCTCGACGCAGCCGAGGCGCTGGACCCCAACACCTATGCGGTGCTTGCCGCCAAGGGGCGTTATCTCCTGCGCATGGGCAAGACGGAGGAGGGTAAGAAGGTTCTTCTGGAAGCGGCGGCCATCAACCCGACCTACGGCGATGCCCTGGTCGGCCTGGCCATCGCCAGCTACCAGAGCGGGGCCGTCGCGGAGACCGAACAGGCGCTCGACAATGCCGACCGCTTCGACAAGGACGATCCGACGATCGCCATGATCCGCGCCGGGGTCGCCATCGACCAGTTCCGCGCCGACGAAGCGATCGAGAGCGCGCGCGAAGCCCTACGCCGCCGCCAGGCGCGCGGCGGCTACTATTCCGGCTATGACGTGCACCGGCAGGCGTCCTCGGTTCTCGGCGATGCGCTCGAAAACATCGGCCTAGCGGAATGGGGAAAATACCACAAGGCGCGGGCCTATGATCCTTTCCTCGGCGCCAGTTATGACGACGAGCAGGCCGCCGGTCAGGTCTATCCCTTCGTTTCGACGCCGCCGAGCGGCCTTGACCGCTACTCGCTTGGGTCCGTGCGCCTGCCGACCAACATTCAGAACTTCCTGCTCGATCCGATGAGCGTCGCGGCGCAGCAGCGCGCCAACGCGCTCGAAAGCCGCGCGTTCATGGAAACCTCGCTGACCGGCAGTTTTTCCGCCCAGCCCGGTGCCACCGGCTGGAGCAGCGGCATCAACGTTCACGGCACCAACTACGACGTCGTTCCGTTCAGCTACAATGTCATGGGCCAGTTCTCCCGTCCGGAAAGCGTGCGGGAGAACGACCGAAGCGATCTCGATGGGGGCGCCTTCGAAATCGGACTGCGCCCGACCCTGGCCGACAATGTCTTTCTCTTCGGCGATCTCATCGACACGCAGATCGGCTATCCCGGCCAGCTCTACGACCCACTGAACGATCGTTTCAGCAGCGAGCGAAAGACGATCGGCGGGGGCTGGAGCCACACGATTTCGGAGAAGAACATCGTTCAGGCCTTCGCGATGTATGAAAACAGCACGTCGATGGAGCACTACGAAGGCATCAGCTATGACATCAACCCCGTCAATGGCGATTACAGCTTCGAACAGACATCCAAGAACCGGGGACTCAGCGGGGGCATAAGCCATCTCTTCGGCCTGGGTCCGTTCACCGTGCGCTACGGCGCGGAACTGTACGACAACACCTCGTGGAACGTTGCGCGCTATTTCAACGAACCGGCAGGCGATCTGATCGCGGAATACGGCTACCCCCTGGGGGGAAAGGCGGCGCGGCTCTATGCCGACGCGACCTTCGACGTCTCCGACGACCTGAAGCTTCAGGCCGGCGCCTACTATTCCTGGTTCGATTCACTAAGCAGCGAAACGCTCGAGGCCATAGACCCGCGCTTCGGCGTCGCCTGGACGCCGGTTGAAAACCATTGGCTCCGTGCTGCCTATCGTCGCGATACGCAATACCCCGTCAATCAGACACTCTCGCCCGTTTCCACCGGCGGCCTGGTGCCGCTCGATATTCCGCTCTTCATGGAAGGCGAGAAGGAAACCGTCATGCTGCGGTGGGATGCGGAATGGAGCGAGCGCTTTTTCACTTCCGTCGATTACCAGCATGTAAGGTTCGACGGCCTGAGCCTCGGCATCCCGAGTCTCTCCGGCCTCTTCGATACTGCGACCGGCGAAATCGACCGCGTCAATGTCAGCGCGAACTATTGGCTCGGGGAAGGATTGGGTCTGTTCGGCTCGTTCACATGGAACGATAGCGTAGACACGACCCCGCTGATCGGCGGCGACACACCGGTTCCCCTCGTGCCCGATTATCTCGCGCAGATCGGCTTTACCTATGTCCACCCCTCACGCGTGACCTTCAGCCTTGCGCAGAATTTCATCGGCAAGCGCGTGGGCGGCAAGGGTTACGACCCAGTCTTCGGACCCTATTTCGTCAATGTCGAAAACTACACGACGACCGATGCGGCGCTGACCTGGAAATCGCCGACGGGGCATCTCGAACTCGGCCTGACGCTGTTGAACATCTTCGACAACCATGTCGACATGGCCTACGAAGTGCCCGGTCCGCGACGCAGCGTTCTTGCTGTAATGCGCACCAATTTCTGACGATTGTTGGTTAAGTTAAGCTCCCGTGACCTACGTTGATCGTTTCGTCCAATACGGCTGAATACCTATCTCGTGCTGCTCCTAGAGCCTGGCAGGAGTGAAAAGTGAACAGCGAAAGTCCCTATGAGGAGGTTAATTACGGAACACGAGCCCCGCCGTGCCGGCTCGCTTTGGGGCGACCTCAACAAAACGGAGGAGCTCGTCGAAGCAATGGCTGCGGCAGAACAAAAGGTACGGCACGAGAAGGCTTTGGCTCTGCGGGCGATGCGCCTGCGCAAGCGGCTTCCGAGCAGCCAACGGAACCGAAGAAATCATAGATGCATTGGGCGCTGCATGGGTCTTGACTTGCCCCGCCCTCGAGCGGGCCGCATTAATGGCTGCCCAGATCTCCGCGAGGCGTTTCGGTTGACGCCGGTGGCTTGTCTCCCTCCATCTCGCCGGGCGATGGCGCCTCCGTTGCTGCACGGATCCTCTACAACGAGATGCATATCCCGCTGGAGAACCGGCAGACCTTGAGGCCGGATATGAACCTTCTTGGGCCTCCTATGCACCGGCGAGCCTTCGTGGCGCTGGCCAACTTGACATGCTTCGGTGCGCGGAACCATGCGGCAAGAGCGGGAACAAATGGTAGACCGAGCGGTTCGGTCCTCGCCCCTAAAACGAACGAGGCGACCATGACCCTGACTGCGCTGGCCCTTAATTGCACTCTCAAGACAAAAGCCGCCGAGGACGCTTCCTCCACGGATCGTATGTTAAAGCTTCTCGCCGCCAGCATGAAGCCACTGGGCGTGGAAACGGAATTCCTTCAACTCGCCGACCACGACATCAAGCCGGGTGTCACGTCCGACGAGGGCGACGGAGACGCGTGGCCGGGGATCCGTCGTAAGATTCTCGATGCCGATATTCTCGTCATGGGCACGCCGATCTGGATGGGCCAGCCGTCGAGTGTCTGCAAACGGGCTCTGGAGCGAATGGACGCGTTCCTCGAGGAAAAGGACGATAAGGGTCGCATGATTTCCTACGGACGGGTCGCCGCCGTGGCCGTCGTCGGCAACGAAGACGGCGCACATCACGTTTCGGCCGAACTGTATCAGGCGCTGAACGATGTTGGTTTCACCATTCCGGCCAACGCCGTGACCTATTGGGTGGGCGACGCGATGGGCTCCGACAATTTTGTCGATCTGGATGAGATTCCCGATGTCGTGCGGACTACGCTTGATCTCGTTGCCCGGAACACGGTGCACGTTGCCTACCTCTTGAAGGCGCAGCCTTATCCTGGTGAAAAAGACTGATCATGCCGGTGAGAGAAGACATAGGAAGCCGCAAATGACTTGGCTGCAGGTCGATCGCGCACTTTGAAAGCGAACGATTACGATGAAGCCGCTACGATACTCACCAAGACGATCCTTAGGGGGATCCTCCCTCACCCTTGAACCGCAATTTCCGGTGAGCCGGAATTCGGCGCCAGCCTGACCGCCAGCAAAGACTTGCAAAGGTCATTCTCGAGGGTGTCGCCACAAGCCCGAAGCGACTATCCGGTCGGCTGGCCGACGGAATGCGTGATTGCTGACAACCGGACCCGAAGTTCAGCCGGAAGCTTCCGCACTGTGCCCGCAAAAAAAGCGCGGCGCAGGCGCTCGACTGCCGCGAGTTGGATCGTGGCTTCCGCCATTTGGTCACCGCTAACGCACTACATCGCCACAGGGGCCGCGGCAAACGCTACCGCGCCCATTTCGAGCCCGCTCGCGCCGTCCGGTGAGCGCCCGGGCGCGGTCTTCTGGCGAGGCACTTATGGTACGCTAGCGTACATACAGTTTTTAACATTGCCTTCAGCAAGCCAACCTACTGTCCGGGCTCCAGCGCTTGACGCGAGGCATGATGCCGTCTGGCTGCCCGATGTCCGAGGCCACTCTCGCTCTGCGGAATTGTCTATGGCTAGCAGCCCACGGCTTCAGTTGCGTCCTTTTACCGTCATCGTTGCCAGTCTAGCCATCCTGCTCACACTCGGCGGACTGGGATATGTTGTGTCTGGCTCGATCCGGTTTATGGCGGCGTCAGCGGATGAGATGGACGACGCGCGTGCCCTTTCAGCCGCGAAGGCAGCATTAGCCGCGTCGAAGAAGCAGCTTAGCGCTACAGTGAGAGACAATGCGTATTGGGACGACGCCTATAGATCGTTGGAAAATGAAGGAGCCAAAAGCTGGGCTTCGGAAAACTGGGGCGCCACGACGGTAGACTATCCGCTCTATGATACAGCGCTCGTGATTGAGGCTGACGGCTCACCACTGATCGCGTTTCATAAGGGAACGGAACTTAACGACGTGGACGCGAACAGCTTTTTTCTCGGGAATCTCGCGGATGTCGTCGCGGCCGCACGGGGCGCCGACTATGCGTCTAAAACTCTTCCTGTCGCTTTCGTGGACACCCGGGATGGAATAGCTCTGATTGGTGCCGCCGCGGTACAGCCATCGCAACATCCAGCTTTTGATATGAACGCCGCGAAGGTTTTGGTGTTCGCCAAGCTGCTGAGTCAGAGTGTTGTGGCCGAGATTGCCGAGACTTACGATATTGCTGGCCTTACGTTAAGTGACAGCGTCGGAAGCGAGGCTATGCTCCACGTTGATGTTTTGGACATCCATGGCCGGGACATCGCGAGAGTCACTTGGCCGCCGGCACACCCAGGCTCAGCGAGCTATCAGCAGGTGCGGCGTACTGTACTGGCTTCGGGGATCATTCTTACGGCTCTGCTTGCAGCCGTCGCCATTTGTGGAGCTGTCTTTTTGAGAGCGATTCTCAACAGCGAGCGCGCGGCGCAGTACGAGGCCAAGCATGATGCACTGACAGGTCTCTGGAACAGGGCAGGATGTCTGGAACGGCTTGATGCGGCCCTGGCTTCCGACGATGGATATCACACCATCTTACACATTCTCGATCTCGATGGCTTCAAACCCGTGAACGACGCGTGGGGCCATCTCGTCGGCGACCAGCTCATAAAGGCGGTAGCGGCGCGGCTCTTGAACAACCTTCCAACCACCGCGGCGGCGGCGCGACTCGGCGGGGATGAATTCGCGGTCGTTGAGAACACGTCTGCTCTTGAGCTCGGATCGATTGCTCTTTCCCGAACGATCATCGACACGATGGCAACGCCATTTGTTATCGATGGCAGGATCATCGAGATTGGTGGGAGTGTCGGATGGGCGTGTTTTGATACGAAGGGGCAGGAGGGCACCGAGCTTCTCAGGCGGGCAGATCTAGCACTCTACCGAGCCAAGAGCCTTGGACGCGGTATCGCGGTCAACTACGACCCCTCTTTAGACGAAGAAGCTGGAAGGCATTCCGAACTTGAGCAGGAATTGAGACGTGGGCTCAAGACAAACGAGATTAGCGTCGTTTTCCAGCCACTAGTCGACGCGTCGACACGTAGGCTCAGCGGCGTGGAAGCTTTGGCCCGCTGGATTAGTCCCATACGCGGGTCGGTTCCACCGGACGTCTTCATTCCAGTGGCGGAGAAGGCTGGCTTAATCGATCAACTCGGCCTGCAGGTCCTAAAAACGGCCCTTCGCGAAGGCATGCGGTGGCATAATATCGGGATTGCGGTCAACGTCTCACCGCTACAACTAAGAAACCCCTATTTTTGCCGCCAAGTAAAAGACGCTCTTGCAGAGTCCCGTTTTGATCCCGCGCGATTGACAATCGAGGTCACGGAGGGGGTATTCATATCAAATCCTGGCCAAGCCAAGCGTGCATTCGACGGACTACGCGCTCTCGGCGTCAAAATCGCTCTCGACGATTTTGGATGCGGGTATGCGAGTATCGGCACACTGCGGGAATTCGGTTTCGACAGCATGAAAATTGATCGCTCGCTCATTGCAGGGTTGAACCGCGACGACAATGCCGGGGCCGTGCTGCAGGCCACTGTGGCTCTTGCAAACGCTCTATCGCTGCCGGTCACCGCCGAAGGGATAGAAACAGAGGAGCAGGCGACGGCAGTTCGGCTTTCAGGCTGTGAGAAGCTGCAAGGATATCTCTTTAGCAAACCCGTTCCTGCCAATGACATAACATCCCGGTACTTCGTTTCGTCGTCTGCACAGGCAAGCTGACTATACCAGCCCGCACAAAATCCGTCACATTGCGCTTCGACGAAGCCCATAATCGCGACTCGGCCCCCGCCATCGCGCAGCGGCGATTGCGGACAGCTTAAATTCGTATCAAGATCCAGAACAGCCAAGACACGACGAAGCGGATCCAGACGGAGCAAGTGCGCTATCGGCCTCCGCGTGCTCGCGCGTCTCGTCTTCAGCTTGAGCTGCGACTTTGCTGTTTCGCGAGGAATCCAGCGCCTATTGCGGCGCGGAACATCCTTTCTTCGGCCGAAAGCAAGTGGAAAAGCGGGGGTTGCGCCAGGAGTTCTTCGTGTCCTTTACCTGCGCCAGGGATTGAAGCCATGTCGGTGCTCAGTCAGAGCCCCGGCCTCGGCGGGCGCCTGACGATGACGGCTGCGGCGTCTGCGACGCTTGGTATGCCGGTTCGAGAGAATACGCTCTGGAAGGCCTTGAAGTTCACGCAGGCTCCTCTCACCTATTGGTCAACACCCGTGATCGATGACTGCCTGCAGCGATGATGTCTTATCGCGCTTTCGTAGTTTGCCGGGTCCGAAGGGCGCTCCCCGAAAGGGTCGAGCGCCCTTTGCCATTGCGAACCGCGTTGGTCAGGCGGCAATTGACTTCCTGTCGTCGCGCGCCACATCAGGACCGCCCATCCGTCACCAGCGGATGGATCAGGAGATCAGAGCCTTCTCGTCACATAGACATGCAGGAAACGAAATGCCCCTCATGAGGAAGAATAGCGCATCGGCGGCAAAGGAACTCGGTCTGTTCTGGCCCATGCAGACGACAGATGGAGCGGCGATCGACGTTTTCGTCTATGCCAGCACATTGCAATCGTTCGATCCGGCTCCAGTCGGTCCGGTCGGGTTGCTGAAGAAGCATAGGCTGACCCTCGAACGGATCGCGAGCGACAAATATGATCGTTACGGCGCGGCCGCCAACAATCTCCTCCATATCACCGACGATGACCTACGTGCTGCGAAAGCAAACGAGGGCACGGCCTACGTGACGGAGTAGTCGGTACCCCACGCGACGTCCGCCGCGTCATCGGCCATGCTTCGGCGACGCTTCGGCTTCCTTGACGCTCATCGCCTTCTCGATTTGCCGCACCACCTTTACAGCTTCCAGCAGGATCGCCTTCATCTCGTCGTCGTAGAAATGCAGGGGAATGCCGCCGGCCTGGATGAGATCCATCGCTTCGACGCTCTCTTGAAGCCTGGTCGGCTCGCCAACCAGCTCCCAGCCCTCCTTGATCGTGACATAGGCGCGGCCGAGCAAACGAAGCTTCTCGCCTTCCGAAAGGGTCGAAACCTCCTCGGCGGCCGCCGTCAGTTCGGCGATGACATCCGCGATCGTCTTCATGCTCACCTCGGCGCACGAGGCACCACGCTACTGCTTAAAAAAGTAATGCTCACGTTGCGCAAAACAAGATTGGCAGGGCGGCGTCAGCTCTGCCGTTGGCGCTGTCACCGGCGGTGATCGCGTAGGTGCCCCGGAAGCCGTGCGCGTCTCGTCGGAGGCGAGGAACACCACCATTGGCACAACGTCTTCAGCGACGCCCAGCGGCGGCTCTGGCCCTTTGCTATTCCATATGCTGATCGATAAGTGCGCCCAAGTCGCGCAGGGCGTCGAACTCATCTGCCGATAACTCGCCATCGATATATCGACGCGGAAGGCCTTTCCCTTGGCCTTCAACTGCTGTGCCGCTTTCTCCGGTAGCGACCCGATCCTTGGTTTGGAACAATGCATTGAGCGCTCCGTTAGCAACTATCCCTGCAATGAAAGGCAGAACCGATGGACATCGCTCCCACACGCTCGCGCCTCCCCACCTGTCCCTTGTCTCTGACGATCAACGGCACCCCTTACAATCTCGATGTCCATCCCTGGACGACCCTGCTCGATTTGCTCCGCAGCGATCTCGAACTGACCGGCACGAAAAAGGGCTGTGACCATGGCCAATGCGGCGCCTGCACCGTGTTGATCGACGGCGAACGCATGAATTCCTGCCTCAAGCTCGCGCTGACGCTCGACGGCGCTAGTGTCACGACTATTGAGGGCCTCGGCACGCCTGACAGGATGCACCCGCTGCAACAAGCCTTCGTAGAGCATGACGCCTTCCAATGCGGCTATTGCACGCCAGGCCAGATCTGCTCAGCGGTCGGCCTCTTAGAGGAAGGCCATGTGCATAGCCGCGACGACATCCGCGAATTGATGAGCGGAAATATCTGTCGTTGCGGGGCCTACACCAACATCGCCGACGCCATCGAGCAGGTCCTTGCCAGCCGACCGGGCGAATCCCACCGGGAGGCCGTAGAATGATGCCGTTCGCCTATACCCGTGCTCAATCCATCGGCGATGCAGTGGCCGCGTTAGTGGCGGATCCGCAGGCGCAACTGCTTGCTGGCGGCACCAATCTCGTTGATCTCATCAAATACGATGTCGCCCAGCCGCTCACCGTGGTCGATATCAACCGGTTGCCCTTGAAGGGTATCGCCGACCTGCCCGATGGCAGTCTGAGGATCGGAGCGCTCGCCAGCAATTCGGCGGTGGCCTATGATCCGCGCGTCCGCGAACGCTTCCCGCTTTTGGTCAGCGCCATCCTCGCCGGCGCCTCGCCGCAACTGCGCAATGCCGCCACGACCGGTGGCAATCTCCTCCAGCGCACACGCTGCTATTACTTCTACGATCCGGCCTCGCCCTGCAACAAGCGTGAGCCCGGCAGCGGTTGCGCGGCGGTCGGCGGCCTCAATCGTATTCACGCCATCCTGGGTGCAAGCGATGCCTGCATTGCGGTCCACCCCTCCGACATGTGTGTGGCCCTCGCCGCGCTGGATGCAACGGTTGAGGTCGAGGGGCCTGATGGCGCGCGAGAGATTGCCTTTGCCGACTTCCACCGTCTGCCCGGCAACACGCCGGACAAGGACACCACGCTTGCCCACGACGAAATCATCACAGGCATCCGGCTCGAAGCGAACCATTTCGCCGCCAATCACACCTATCTGAAACTGCGCGACCGTCTCTCCTACGCATTCGCTTTGGTTTCTGTCGCGGCAGCGGTGCAGATTGCCGAGGGCCGGATCATCGAACTGCGGGTCGCGCTGGGTGGCGTTGCCCACAAACCGTGGCGCGACCAGCTTGCCGAAGCGGAATTTGCCGGCGCACCCGCCGCGGAAGAAACCTTCGCGCGTCTGGCAGATCGCTTGCTGGCGCAGGCGAAAGGTCAAGGCCACAACGATTTCAAGATCCCGCTCGCCCGTCTCGCCGTCGTGCGTGCGCTGCGCCAGGCCGTGAACGGTAGGTCGCAGAACCAAACGGTCAAGGCGATCCAGTAAGCCGGGAGGAGGGAAAGATGCTCAACAATCCGAAAATCGTCGGTATACCCGTCTCACGCATCGACGGTCCGCTGAAGGTGACCGGCTTGGCCAAATACGCCGCGGAGCATTTCGCGCCGGACATGCTGTTCGGGCATGCGGTGCTTTCGACGATCGCCAACGGCCGTATTCTCGCTATCGACACGACGGTGGCCGAGCTCATTCCCGGGGTCGTCAAGATCTATACCCACCAGAACCGTCCAGCGGCGGCCTACAGGGACAGCAAGTGGAAGGATGCGGTCGCCCTGCCCGGTCATCCCTTCAGACCGCTCGAAAACCACCGCGTTCTCTTCGACGGCCAGCCGGTCGCCCTGGTCGTGGCCGAAAATGCAGAAGCCGCGCGCGATGCGGCCAGCCTCGTGACTGTGCGCTATGCGGCAGAGGAGCCGCAGACCGAGCTCGAAGCAACTTTGCATGAAAGCTACGAACCGCCGGTTCCCCGCATGAAGGAGATGATGCCGCCGCCGCCACGCGGCGATGCCAATGCCGCTCTCGCCAGTGCCCCACACAGGATTTCCGCCGATTATTTTCTTGCGGGCGAGCATCACAACCCGATGGAATTGTTCGCCACGACGGTGGTGGTGGAATGCGATGGCGCACTCACCATCCACGACAAGACACAGGGCTCGCAAAACAGCCACGACTATGTCTGCAGCGTCTTCGGCCTCGATCCCGGCAACGTGATCGTCAGGAACGATTTCGTGGGCGGCGCTTTCGGGCAGGGACTGCGGCCGAAGCACCAACTCTTTCTCGCTGTCATGGCGAGCCTCGATCTGGGCCGCTCGATGAAGGTCGAGATGACACGGCGTGAGATGTTCTATCTCTCCTGGCGCCCCACCTGCATGCAGACCGTCTCGCTGGCGGCCGATGCCGATGGTCATCTGCAAGCGGTCCTGCATCATGCGGTTCACGCCACGTCCCGCTACGAAGATTACCAGGAGAATGTCGCGAACTGGTCCGGCCTTGCCTATCGATGCGACAATGTGAAGATCTCCTATGAGATCGCCAAACTTCATCTCGCCACACCGGGCGATATGCGTGCTCCGGGCGCGGCGACCGGCGTTACTGCGCTCGAAGCAGCCATGGACGAACTCGCCCACGCGATCGGTATCGATCCGCTTGAGCTGAGAATCCGCAACTTTGTCGACCACGACCAGAACCAGGACAAAGCCATCACCTCCAAGGCGCTGCGCGCCTGCTATCGTGAAGGCGCGGCTCGGTTTGGCTGGGCGGAGCGTTCACCCATTCCACGTTCCATGCGTGACGGCAACGATCTCGTCGGCTGGGGCATGGCCGGCGGAGTCTGGGAGGCTTCGATGTCGAAAGGCGAGGCAAAGGTCCGCCTGACAGCTAGCGGCAAGGTAACCGTCCGAGCGGCCGCCTCCGACATCGGGACCGGAACCTACACGATCCTCGGCCAGCTCGCCGCGGAAGCCTTCGATTGCCCGATTGATTCCGTGACAGTGGAGATCGCCAAATCCGATCTTCCCACCACTGGCGTTGAAGGTGGCTCACGGACGGCGGCTACGACCGGCTCGGCCGTGCAGGCGGCGGCGAAGGCCGTCATTAACACACTCCTTGACCATGCCAAGCGCATGGAGAACTCACCGCTCGCCAAGATAAGCCTACAGCAGGTGGAAATTTCCGATGGTCGGCTCGTCCTCAAGAGCAATCATGAGATCGGCATCTCGGTTTCCGACATCATTGCTGCGGCAGGTGTCGATGCAATCGAAGAACACGCGAAGGTCGGTCCGGACAAGTCGGCAGCTAAACGATATGCCTCCTATAGCCATTCGGCAGTCTTCGTCGAGGTCAAGGTTGACAAGGAATTGGGCGTCGTGCGTGTCACGCGCGTGGTCAGCGCAATCGCCGCCGGTAGGATCCTTAATCCGAAGACGGCTCGTAGCCAGATTCTCGGCGGGGTGGTAATGGGCATCGGCATGGCTCTCCATGAAGAAGGCCTGATCGATCACCGCGCAGGTCGCATCATGAACCATAACCTTGCCGAGTACCATGTCCCTGCCCACGCCGACATCCGTGACATCGACGTGATCTTCGTGGAGGAGGAGGACGACAAGGCGAGCGCCATCGGCGTCAAAGGTGTCGGCGAGATCGGCACCATCGGCGTTGCCGCCGCTGTGGCAAATGCGATCTTTCATGCGACGGGCAAGCGCATCCGCAATCTACCGATCACGATCGAAAAGATTCTCGAAGGCGAAATTACTTCTTGAACCTCGCTGCGCGGGGTTGCCACGCGCGACAACCGAACCTCGCGCCGGGAAACAAGGGGATCGTCGGTTCATCTCCACTTGATACTTCAGCTCTGCGCAGGACGACAGCCGGGAGTACGAGGCGCCGTTGTGGGCTTGTGTAGCAGTTCGCCTGATCTGCGAGCGGCATCTTTCTCTGATTCTCATCTCCTCCCCCTTCTCTCCTCATTGAACTCCACGAATTCTGACGCTATATTGCGTCACAATCGTTGGCGTATCGAACGGAGGGTTTTCAGATGGGCCTCGCCCAATATTCCGATGGCGGGCTTTTCTCGCCGCGTAAGATCGCCAGTGCCCTGCGCACCACGAGCGAAGAGATCGCTCGGACCGCAGGGCTCGGGAAGGACGCGATCCAGCGGCAGGATCGCATTCGCTCGGACAAGACGCAGCGGCGTCTTCGGGAAA
>NZ_JBLZPH010000148.1:167625-169455 GCF_049199205.1 Shinella sp. M31
GATCGCATTCGCTCGGACAAGACGCAGCGGCGTCTTCGGGAAATGACCGAGATCGTCAACAAGGTCGAGCCTCGGTTTGGCTCCGCCCTGATGGCCTATGCCTGGTATCGCTCAGAACCCTTGCCCGGCTTCTCAGGCTTCACAGCAATGCAGCTCGTCCGCGACGGCCGTGCTGACGAGGTTCTCGACTATATCGATGGCGTCGATGCCGGCGTTCACGCCTGACCTTGCCGATGGAGTTTCGAGGAAAACTCTACCGGGCGCTCAATCCGATCTATGCGTGCGAGCCGATGTCGGGACGTGGCGCTGAACTGTATGGAGGTCGGTTCAACCGAAAGGGGATGCCGGCACTCTACACGTCGCTGTCGATCGTCACGGCGTTGCGCGAAGCCAATCAGGCCGGCGCCCTGCAGCCGACGACACTCGTCTCCTATGACGCGGCCTTCGAACGCATCTTCGATACGCGGGACGATATCGCGCTGCGCACTGAAGGCATGAACGATGCGGATCTGGCGGATCCCACATGGCGCGATCAGATGAAAACGGCCGGAGAGGCGAAGACGCAAGTCTTCGCCGGTCGGCTTGCCGCCGCCGGCTATCATGGATTGATCGTGAGGAGCTTTGCACCCGGCGCGGCCGGAAACGATGCCAATCTAGTCCTTTGGACGTGGAGCGAGGCAGCGCCTTGCCGGCTGACGCTCATCGACGACGAAGGTCGCCTCTCGCGATAGGATCGGTGTCGACCGACCACTACACATCGACATGAAGCTGGCCAACTGGAGACCGCCGCTCGTTTGGCTTTTCACCCATATCGTCATCCAAGACATCTTGTTTCTTACGCTCTTGAACGGAATTGAACCACGGACCTGGCACTTGTTGCCGTGACGTTCGTGCCCATCGTGGGCAAGGTGCTCATTGCGGATGTATTCCGAGTCGTCGAGCGCCGCGCCCAGGACCTGTGCTCCTCCCCGTGTATTGCTCTGCTTCCGTCCTAGCGACCTGCAGCGACAATCCTCGTGCGATCTGGCCACGTCATGGCAATGACGCCTGCGAGAACACAGACCAGGCCAAGCCAGGCCATGGGCATCAGTCTCTCTCCCAGGAACAGAACGCCGATGGCGACACCGATCGGCACGCGCAAATAGGCCTGCGCCGTCGTACCGACCGAGCCGAGCGTCTGGAGGAGGCGGAAATAGATGACGAAGGCGAGCGCTGTCGAAAAGACCGACAGGCCAAGCAGCGCAACGAGCGAGCTGTCGGCGGGCGTCAATGTCCATGGACGATCGACGATCAGGCTGACAGGTATGAGCAGGATCGCACCGCACACCATCGACCCCGCGGCCGGAAGCATTGGGTCCATACCCCCGAAATTCCTTCCGAAAATCGCTGCCCCCGCATAGGAGATGGTTGCCACGACAATGGCGATTTGCGCCAAGGCCTGATGCCCGAGCCCCGCCAACGCTTCGAAGCCGACGATGAGGCACACACCGAGCAGCCCGGCGCAAACCCCGAACAGCTTGCGGCCGGTCACCGCCTCATGACGGGTGATGAGCACCGTCAGCAGGAAGGTGAAGATCGGCGAAGTCGAATTGAGGATTGTCGCAAGCCCGGCATCGGTCGTCTGCTCCGCCCAGGCGATCAACGTGAACGGAAAGACGCTGTTCAGGCAGGCCTGGAAGAGAAACCGGCCCCAGCTCGCACGATCCCGCGGCAGCGATAGGCCGCGTGCCTTCACCAGAACGAGGAGCAAGCTTCCGGCAATCAGCGTCCGCGCCGCAATCAGCGTCACCGGCGGGATCGTCTCGACGCCGATCTTGATGAAGGTATAGG
>NZ_JBLZPH010000149.1:0-5112 GCF_049199205.1 Shinella sp. M31
CGCCTCGGCCTTCGACGAGAGTGTGGACGCCATCCGCGAATGGTGCGAGGAAGCAGGCGGCCGCGGCATCGAGATCGTCGGTGTCGCATCGCTGGCAGATATCCCCGCCAAACAATAGGAACATCTCGATGGGCAAGGACAAGGACAGGGTGGTCAGGGCAGAGGATCTGCCCTATCGCCCCTGCGTCGGCATCATGGTGCTGAATGCCGACAACAAGGTCTGGGCCGGACGGCGTATCGCCATCGGCAATTCCGAATATGACGGCTCGCCGCAGCTCTGGCAGATGCCGCAGGGCGGCATCGACAAGGGCGAGGACCCGCTGGAGGCCGCCTATCGCGAACTCTATGAGGAAACCGGCATGAAGAGCGTCTCGCTTCTCGCCGATGCCGGGCGCTGGATCAATTACGACCTGCCGGACCACCTGATCGGCATCGGCCTCAAGGGAAAATTCCGCGGCCAGACGCAGCGCTGGTACGCCTTCCGCTTCGAGGGTGCCGAAAGCGAGATCGCCATCAACCCGCCGCCGGGCGGCCACGAGCCGGAATTCGACGAATGGGGCTGGAAGCCGATGCGGGAGCTGCCCGAACTCATCGTGCCCTTCAAGCGCAAGGTCTACGAAGAGGTCGTTGCCGCCTTCGCCCATCTGGCAGCCTGAATGCAAAAACCCTCCCCGGACAGGCCGGGGAGGGTTTTTCTTGTCCGAAGGGATCAAAGGAAGCCGAAGTCGCTGGTCGAGAGCGTCTTGACGCCTTGCAGCGTGGCAACCAGTTCGAGGTCCGCATCCGAGCCCTTGCCGTCGGCATCGAACCACAGGCGTCCATTGTCGCTCTCGAACAGGAATGTGCCCTTGCTGGAGGTCGCCACCGGATCGGCACCGACGACCAGCGTCACGGTCGCGTCACCGGCCGCGATGCCATAGTCGCTGCGGTCGATCATCAACTTGTCCTGGCCACGGGTGAAGTCGGTGATGACGTCACCTTCGCCGTCCCGGCCTTCGAGATTGAAGATGAACAGATCCTTGCCGGAACCGCCGGTGAGCCAGTCGTCGCCAGCGCCGCCGGAAAGCATGTCGTCGCCGCCGCGGCCCTGCAGTACGTCATCGGCGTTACCGCCATAGAGCGTGTTGGCGCCGGCATCGCCCCGGATATCGTCGTCAGCACTGCTGCCATGGATGATCTCGACGTTCTTGACGGTGAGACCGAGGGCAAGGCCCTTGTTCTTTGCCTGGTTTTCCAAGTCGAGAACGACGGAGGTGGGGCCGTCGTTGAACATCAGCGTATCCTGACCCGACCCGCCGTCGAAGACATCCTTGCCGGTGAAGGCGGTGCGAACGAGCGTGTCATGGCCGGCATCGCCGTACAGCATGTCATTACCCGCACCGTCCTCCAGCCGGTCATGGCCGTCGGCACCGTGCAGCACGTCGTTGCCGGCATTGCCGAACAGCTTGTCATTGAGGCTGCCGCCGGTGACCGTATCCTTGCCCTTGGAGCCGTCATAGACGAGCGCCTCGAAAGCGTTGAAGTTGGTGGTGGCGTCGACCGTCACCTTGCCGGTGGTGAATGTGAAGGTGATGTCTTTCGTCTGCTCGGCAACATCGAGATCGAGCGTGTCGGTACCGGTGCCACCGTCGGCGGTATCGCCGATGCCGGCATAGACGGTGTCGTTGCCCGCCTCGGCATAGAGCTTGTCCTTGCCGCCGGTCTTGTTCAGACCGTCGCCATAGAGCGTGTCGTTGCCGTCGCCGCCGCGCAGCGTGTCATTGCCGGCATCGCCCGAAAGGATGTCGTTGCCCGCACCGCCCGTCAGCGTATCGGTGCCGGCACCGCCACGCAGCTCGTCATTCAGCGCACCGCCGGTGAAGACGTCATTGCCCGCCCCGCCGTAGAGCGCGACGCGCTCGATATTGTTCACCGTAACCGGCGTGCCGGCGACGACGACGCTAGGCGCGACCTTGAAGGTGATGCCCGAGGAATATTTGCTGAAGTCGATGGAGGCGAAGTCCGTGCCCGTGCCGCCATTGAGCGTCAGCTTGCCGGTGGAGGCCGTGCGATAGAAGCTGTCATTGCCTGCGCCGAGATCGACCGTGTTATGGCCGATCGAGGAACCCAGGTCGCCGACGCGCACGACGTCGTTGCCGTCGCCGGCATTGATCGTGTTGGTACCGCCGGTGTCGTAAAGCGTGTCGTTTCCGGCGCCGGAGGTCAGCTTGTCGTTGCCCGCACCGCCGTCGAGAACGTCGGAGCCTGCCGTACCGATCAGCGTGTCGTTGCCGGCAAAGCCATAGAAACGCACGCTGCTGGCGGAACCGACCGACTTGACGACGTCGTTGCCGGAACCGAAGGAAACCTCGATCGTCTCGAAATTGTTCAGTACCGTGCCGTCGCTGATCTTGGCGGAGGCGCCGGTGGCCTCGAAAGTCAGGACGCCTGTTGCCGTTTTACGGTCGACGGAGACCGTATCGATGCCCTTGCCGCCATCGGCGGTATCGGCACCGCCATCACCGAGCAGCACATAGTCGGCGCCCGTGCCGGTCGTCACCTTGTCCCTGCCGAGGCCGGCATCCACGCGGTTGCTGCCGTCACCGGCATTGACAATATCGTTGCCAGCCCCGGAATTGATGACGTCATTGCCGGCAAGAGTCGCTATCGTGTTGGCGCCGGTTCCGGTCGCGTTGATCGTATAGTGCTCGAAGCCGGAAATGGTCGTGCCGCCGCCGATCGTGTTGACGACAGTTGCCGCCTTTGCGGTGAAATTGCCGGTGAAGGCATCAAGCACCAGACGGTCGCTGCCGCTCTTGTCGGTGATGGTGTCCTTGCCCTCACCGTATTTGTAGGTGACTGTGTCGTTGCCGGAGCCGCCATTGATGGTGTCGTTGCCGGCCCCGCCGTCGATCATGTCGTCGCCGGCATCGCCATAGAGCTTGTCGTCGCCGGCCTCGCCGTAGATGAGATCCATGGCATCGCCGCCATAGACGGTATCGTTGCCGGTGCCGCCGTAAAGAAGGTCGCTGCCCTGATCGCCGTAGAGAAGGTCGTTGTCGGCGCCGCCGGTAAGGTAGTCGGTGCCGTAGCCGCCGCGCAGCGTATCCTTGCCTTCGTCGCCCATCAGCATGTCGAAGCCGCGGCCGCCGGACAGGATGTCGTCACCGCGACCACCCGTCAGCATATCGGAATAGTTGCCGCCGGTGATGCGGTCGGCAAGGTCGGTTCCCGTGATCTGGAAGCTCTCGACATTCAGCGTGCTGACATTGCCCGTCAAGATCTGGGGCGCGATCCAGTCCTTGATCGTGATGTTAAGCCCGGTGGTCTGGTCGGAATAGTCGATGATCAGCCGGTCCGTACCCGAGCCGCCGTCAACGACGTCGCCGGAAGCCGTCTGCAGCCTGTTCATCATCAGCATGTCTTGGCCGGAGCCACCATAGAGCTTGTCGACTCCAGCGCCGCCATCGATGATGTCGTTACCGCTGTCGCCATAAAGCTTGTCGGCGCCTTCGTCCCCCATGATATAGTCGTTCTGGAAGGAACCATTGGCCGTATCATCCCCGGCACCGCCCAGGATTTGGTCGGCACCCATGCCGCCGTTGATCTTGTCGGCGCCGCCGAGCGCCATGATCATATCGTCTTCGAGATCGCTGCCGAGCAGATTGTCGACGCCATCCGTACCCATTACCATACCCATCCGGGCCTCCTGATCTTGTGTTCTGGACATGCGCCGGCCCTCGCATTTCCGTGGGAAACACGTCTCAAGGTTTGGAGGGTCCGGGGTGAGGCGCTGTATCGCGCCGGGAGCGTCCCGCCAGACGGCTTTCGCCCCGGCTGAACCTGCATCCTTTTCGAGCCGGGACCGGCGTCGTCTGTTCAGTCGAACGCTGCGGACTGCATGCGTTCTTGCCGGCTATATTGTGCAAAAAAAGTCACGCCCCTGTTCCCCCGGGAACTGACAAGGGGTGTACGGGGCTGGCGCGAACCACCCGTGTTCCCGGGGGAACAGGCTGAAAAGCCGACAGCCCAAAACGAAAAAACCCCGGACAAGCCGGGGTTCTCATCAATTGGAATGGCTGGCCGCGAAGGGCCGGGCGCCTTATTCGGCTTCGTTGGCCGGGGCGGCGTTGAGCTGGCCGTACTTTTCCTCGCCGAGCTTGCCGAGCAGCTCCAGCTGGGTTTCGAGGAAGTCGATATGGCCTTCTTCGTCGATCAGCAGTTCTTCGAACAGCTTCATGGTGACGTAGTCGCCGGCCTCGTGACAGATGTCGCGCGACTTCTTGTAGGCCGTGCGGGCGTCATATTCGCCGGCGAGATCGGCTTCCAGGACTTCCTTGACGTTCTGGCCGATGCGCAGCGGTGCGACCGTCTGCAGGTTCGGATGGCCTTCAAGGAAGATGATGCGTGCGACGAGCTTGTCGGCGTGCTGCATCTCCTCGATGGACTCGGCACGCTCCTTCTTGGCGAGAAGCGTATAACCCCAGTCCTCGAGAAGGCGGAAATGGAGCCAGTACTGGTTGACAGCACCCAGCTCGAGATAGAGCGCTTCGTTAAGCTGCTCGATGACCCTTTTGTCGCCTTTCAAGATCCGCTCTCCTGTTTTCTTCATGGAATTGTTTGAGGCGGGTCATGAAATCAAATATCTCGTCGCCCGTCGAGTCACGGCGGGCGTGATACTGCTCGGTGGTGCGGATGATGATATCGACCACATTGGGGAAGCAGCCGCAGCAGCGGCCACGCTTCTGCATGGCGTGATAGACCTTCGCCGGCACGATCAGCTGCCAACAGTCCTCGTCGAGGAGGCTGTTGACCACGTCGACAATGTCCTTGTCGGTGATGAAATTGCAGCTGCAAACGAGCATTTCGTCTTGCCTGTCTTACGCAAAGCACTGGGTTTCCGGCATTAAGCAAAAGAGGATATTGAGTGTCAAGAATGAACAGGTCAGGCTTGCTGACTCAATAATTTAGAGTCGTTCTAATCCTGATCAGAATCATCGTCTTTTCAGCGACTTACAGTGCGATGATGCCGGGCTGCATGGACCGCGGATGCGTCAAACTGACCGATCACGAATTGTTGCATAACCCGCTTTCTCCCACGCGGATTTCCGGATCCGGTAAAACGTCCCGCAA